>NZ_JBEPDB010000038.1:0-75497 GCF_040300025.1 Dactylosporangium sp. NPDC000555
GCCGATCCGGACCCGGTCGGCGGCCTCGGCCGGGTCGAGCTCCGCCCAGGAGGCCGGCATCTGCTCGGCGATGAGCGCGTGCAGTCGCGTGATGCCGTCGAGACCTTCCGGCAGCCGGGCGCGGGCGATGCGCCGCCCGTCATCGTTGAGCAGTTCGACGTCGTGGTGGTCCTCGGCCCAGTCGTCTCCGATCCAGATTATCTCTCACCTCCATTGTGGACAGTTACGTGCTGCAGCAAGGAGGAGACGCCAGCGATCTCATAGTCAAGTGCTCACCGCCTCGAGCCGGGGCACGTCATCCCATCAGCTGTTGCATCTCCTCACGACCAGCGGGCGCACGGTCTGCCGCAAGACCTCAACAGGGTCCGATCCGAAGAGTGCTGACCCGCCAGCCGCTACAGGAGCCATCCTGCATCCGCAGGCTGACAAGAACCTATGAGATCCGGATGTCTGATCAGGTCTGTGTTCATTGCCGGCCGGTCAATTCATGGCGTGGGTTGGAGCTGAACGAGGACCATCCAGTTGTCACCATCGGCGCGGTACGTCGCCCGGACCCGGTATGCGCTCGGCTCCAGATCGACGACGAGGTGGTTGTCCGGCTCCAGCTCCGATCCGGGCCACGCCGAATCGAACAGCACGACTGGCCCGTCCACCACCCAGCGGACATCTTCATCGGCGTCCCACTCCACGCCATCACGTACCGCACGGCGCGCAGCGCTCACCAAGTCGTCTTCCTCGTACGCCGCTGCCCACCGCAGGAACAGCCGTTCCGAGGGCAGGTACGTCGTCTTCGCCGGCTCGTCGCCCAGAACAAGCGCCTGCACCTGACCGATGGCGACCACGCCAATGTAGCCGTCGATCGCGCACGCCCGGCCGTAGTCCCCCCAGTCCTCCACAGGTCCGTCCGTGCTGTCAGCACCGGTCCACAGCGACAGCGCCGATTGCGGAGCGACGAGCAGCGGTCCACCAGCTGACGAAACCCACGTGCACGGCAACGGCTCCACCTCCCGTATCGATCTTGTCAGACCGCGGCAATGCACGGCTGCCCGCCAAGTGGCGGTAGAACGTCATCAACGCCGGAGCCTCGACCGCACGATGCCGCAGCCAGGCGATCAGCAGGTACGGCGGTGACGGCCACCTCGGCAACAGCCGTGCGATGACAGCGGCATGTGCGGATGGCGGTTTGCCAACTCGGTTGCCACTTTGTCGATGTCTGTGGCACGGTGCGGATCCCCGACCCCGATCCGAGGCCCAGGTGACGATCTACTTTTACGGCGCCGACGAGGTTCCGTACGGCTGCTTCTCCAACTTCTCCGCTCACGGCTTCGACCTTGATGGCCGCTGGTGGTCGACCTCCGAGCACTACTTCCAGGCTCAGAAGTTTGCCGGTACCCGCCACGCTGAACTCATCCGGCGGGCGGCGACCCCGCTGCGGGCCGCCGAGTTGGGCCGCGACCGGTCCCGTCCACTGCGCCGCGACTGGGAGCGGGTCAAAGACGACATCATGCGCCGGGGCGTGGCGGCCAAGTTTGCCACCCATGCCGACATCCGTGCCGTCCTGTTGGACACCGGCGATGAGGAACTCGTCGAGGACACCGGCACCGATCACTATTGGGGACGGGGCCGGAGCGGCGCCGGCAAGAACATGCTCGGCCGGATCCTGATGCGCACCCGTACCCAGCTGCGCGCCGACCTCGCCCAGAACGGCCACATCCAAGGCCACCGACATCGACAATCGCGCTGAGCGCGAACGCCTCCAGGTCGAGACGATCGACTCGTAGCATCTCGGCATGTCCGGGAGCTGGGCGGCCAACTCATCGTGACGTTCCGTAGCGAGCTGATTGCGGCCAGATGAGGATGGGTTCGGGCACCGACGCGCCGGACGTGATCCGGCAGACTGCGTTCATGACTGAGAACGTGCTGTCCGTGCCCGCCTACAGCTCTCAGACTGGGGTCATCGCTCCCGTCGAGGGAGGAACAGTCACTATCGAGATCCGGGATGGATCGGTCGAGATATTCGGCGACCCAGCCGGACTTCGTGATCTCGCCCGCTGGTGCCTTGCGCTGTCCGACACACGGGCGCCATCTGGAGCACATGTCCACCTTGACCCCGGAACCATCCCGCTCGCTGTGGAGTCAGTGCCACTGATGCTGGCTCGCCACTCGCGGTAACGCCCCCGAACCCCGACTTGCGGCAGAAGAGCGCGTTGTCTCCTCGGGCGCTGCTGATCGATGTCGTGGCGATCGACGCGCCGGGCCGTCTATCCTCCTGGACGCAACAGCCAGCGTGCGAAACACCCGTCGTCGGGCAGCTCGGTGTACCACCGGACGGCGAGCCGGTACGTGCGATGGCTGGTCTCGATCAACAAGCCGGGGTCGGCCACGGCGGTGGGCCGTCCATGGGCTGGCGGCACCGGACCCGAACTGACCGGCAGCAACGGGTCGGACCCGTCCACCGCGGCGCTGAAGATCGCCAGCTCGCCGCTGTCCACCCGCAGCGTTCCGCCGTCGATGTCCCCGCGATCGGGGTAGTCCAGCGCCTGGGCGACGACACGCCGGTAGTCGGAGCCGGAAGCTTGCACGATCGCCAGCGCGCCGTCGTCGGCCTCGAGCACCTCCATCCAGCTGTCGTCGCGAACCACACCGTCACCACCGACGAGGACCGCCGTTCCCGGCCCAACCGCAATGCTGGTGGCGTCCGGCCCGATGCCGACGATGCGTTCCTCGTACAGGTCCTCGTCGCTGCTGCCGCGCCGCCCCTCGCGAAGGGCGGCGTCCACCGCGAGGAACGGCTCGCCGTTGGTCCACAGCCGTCCGACGTGCACCCATGTTCGCATCCGTTCAGTTTGCACGTCGCCGTCTCGTGATCATGTCCCGACCATGCCCGCGCGCACAGGTCGCTCACTACCTTCAATGCCGTGTGTCTCGCCGGATCGCGGCAGATGAGGATGCTCAACCAATGCCGCGCGAGGTCGCAGGCACGAGGCCGCGGCGCGGCCAGCGGGTTGAGGCGGTGCTTTAGATTGACTTGAGTCGGTACACGGGGGTCACATGACGGTTTTCGGCTGCCGAACCTGCGGAGCCGCGCTGACGGTTCCCGTGTCAAGAGTGGCGCTTCCCGTCCACGCACATCAGAAGTACGGGAACGGGCCGGGTTCACTCGACCCGGTGCTGGAGCCCGGCACATTCGCGGTGGATCCATTGCCGTCCGGTTCGCCGTGGCGCCGGTGGGCCGAGCTCGAAGTCGGTGAGGCCGAGGCACTTGGCTGGTACGCGCCGAGGTTCAGCATCTCCGACGGACCGGCCGGCCAGGTGCTACTCGCCCCGGGGGACGTCCGTGACGCCGTCATCGACCCCGCGCTGGCGGGCGACTCCGCATGCTGCGGCCTCGACGGCGGCGAACCTAACATGGCCTGCATCAGCTGCGGCGCACTGGTAGCCACCCGGATCGACGACTGCGGCCTGCCGCAGGCGGTGTGGCTGGACCCGCTGACGACCCGCGTGATCGAGGACGGTCCCGGCCCGCACCCGGTGCTCGACTGGACGGGCCTGATCGACCAGCGGCCGGGCATCCCGCCGTCCGAACCGGACGGCGGCTGGCACCCGATGTGGGCGGCCGCCGCCGCCTCGGCGTTGGCACATTTGCTGGCCGTATCGGGCGGAGACCCGATCCTGATCCCGGATCACCGCATCGCCGGAATCTTCCGGCCCACTCTCGACCGTCTCATCGGTCCGGTCAGCGCGGCGCCGGAGCACACCCTGGTCCTTGCCGGGCCGGGCCTTCCGGCCGCCGACGGCGACTTCGCCCTCGTCCCCGAACATCCGCAGACCGGCGAACACTGGCCGGTGGCCCAGCCGGTGAAGCCGGTCCCGCTGGCTTGGGACGCCTGGCGGCATCTCGCGTTTCACCGCGACCCGAAGACGGTCAGACGGTCAGTCCCGATCCTGCCGGAGGCCCTGCCGGCACTGCTCCCAGGCTACCGGCTCGAGCCGGACGGCCGGATTTTCCTCAGCGTCCTGGCCCGACTGCCCGAAGTCAGGCAGCCCTGGCTACGCGCCATCTACGACCGAGGCCGCCCCTACAGCTACTACGTCTTCTGACCGGCTGGTTCACTGTCGTTGTCGGCGCCAACGGGCCAAGCATGCCTGCCCCGGCGCGACAATATCGCCCTGCCGATCTACGCAACTCGACTCAGGCGGATGCGCGCTCATCGGCTATGAGCGGAAACGTGGTCAGGTGCTCCGGCGGCGTGTGCGCGCATTCCATGGCTGGCGGTGCGGCCTTGCGGCCCATTGCCGTGGCCTTTGGTGCGCCGACAGCGCTGCCTGGCGTCCGCGGTCGCTGCGCCCCCTTGCTATCCGGCGGTACACAGTGGCGGCATCACCAGACCGGTGACGCGGTCCGCCCCCGCGCGCCGCGTCCGCCGTGTTTGTCCCGTTGTTTGCCCTCAGCGGTACGCTCTCTCGAGACGCACGGTGCCGGCCCCGCGGCCTGGCGGCGACAGGCAGGCGACCGTTGGCTTCGACATGGCTCTGTGGCCGAGCAAGAGATGATTTGAGTTGACAACCGCATTAAGAGCGCGATTCCGGCGGTGTGGCCGGGTTGCGGTTGGTGCCGGATAGCACCCGTCTGTGCCGGTTTTGGGCGGCCCGAAGCCATCACCGCTGCCGCCATGTGGCGGGCAGTGCCAGTCGCTATGCAAGCGGTCGATCACATCGATCACACATTCCGGCGCGGCCAGGCAAGCGGTCTGGGGGCCTGAACCGACTACCGCTGGGTTGAAAAGGATCAGTCACCCCTATTAGCCATCCTGCGAATTTTCGCCCGTACGTGGTGGAAGCCCTGGCTGTCGGCAGGGCTGTCCGATGCACACGGTGGGGGCTGCAGTCTGTGGCCGTTGCGTCGGGCCGGGCGGCTGCAGCCTCGGCGAGACGCTGTTCGCGTTCGCTGTCATCAAGCAACTCATGCAGTTGGGCACCGACCTTGCGGTTGTCGCAGGAAATGCCGGATTTCCTGCGGTACTGCTGGCGGTCGTTCGGCCCGATGCGGGCGACGGCGCGATCGTCTGCAACTGCGACGCGCTGCCGGGGCATCGACTGCCAGTAAGGTCGCCAGGGTGCGAGGAGTGACGCAGCGGATGCTGCGCGAAGCCATTGGCGTGGCACTACGCGACCCGTTCACGCCCGACGTGCTCGACGTGCTCGGCGCGGCCGCCGGGGTGGCCCTGCGGCCGACCGACGCCGGCGCGCGCTCCGCCGCCGCGACTGCCGACGCCCGCACCGAAGCCGCCGCCGATCGGGCGTACACCGCCGAGCCCCGCCTCGACGCCCACCTCGCCAGCGACCGTGCAGATCCCAGCCACCCGAAGACGCCCGCCGGCCGCGGCAGTGGCCGATGAGCGCCATCCGCTGGGTCGGACGCAATCCGGCCACCATCGAGCAGGCCATCCAGATCCTGCTCGTGGAGCTGCACGACGGCGCCCGCCCGATCGACGGTCGAGGCGGCGACGGCGGCCGCGACGTGCGCTGGGACAGCCCGGACGGGCTGGTGGTCAACGCTCAGCCACTGCAACCACAGCAGGTGATAGAGCACCGGCAGCACCGCGAGCGGATCACCGACTCGGTCGGCCGTCTCCATCACGGCCGCCGGGCTCGCGAACGCATCCAGCAGACGATCCGCCAACGCGGGTTGGAAGTTTCGCGGATGTCGATATCCCGCCAGCCAGCGCAGGTTCGCCAGCCATACCGGATCATGCCCGGTCACCAGCCGGTATTCCCATCCCATCTGCTCGCAGGCGGCCTCGGTCGCGGCAAACGCCTCGGCATCCCGCGGCTTGATCCGCCGCGCCGGTCGGCAGTCGATCACCACCGCGCCGTCTACGCGCCGCGCGAAGAAGTCCGGCGCATGTGACCTGCTCCGTCCATCAGCCGGCCAGAAGAGCCAGAACGGTTGCGGAGCAAAACGCGTGACCGTGGCGTCGAAATCCAAGGCCATCGCCTCGTCCCGCTCCAGCCACGACTCGACACCGACGTGACCTCCGCAGGATGCCGACCAATACAGACCCGGATAGTTCCGTTGTCCCTTGTACGACGGAAACGACCGCACCGGCGGCACGCGCTCGAACGCCACCGGGAACGCGTCGGCAAACAGCCGGCGTACTTCCCCGTCGTCAGGATCGATGTAGCCGACCTCGAACTCCAAGGGAACCGAGCGCTGACCGCCCACGACTGACCGAAGTCGCGCGACCACCGTGTCATCCATCGGCTGTCAGGGGTGCAGCGGCGTGCGGCGGGGAATCACCTTGCGATACGCGATGCGCCATCCAGCCGCTTCCCGGCGTACGACGTCCTCGTAGACGACGCTGCCCACGCTGCCGGTGGAGGAGACCCCGATCCCCTTCGACCGCACCCGCACCGTGCCGTCCGGATCTTCGGTCACGCAGATGTTCGTGACGTGATGGCCGACGGGGTTCGCGTCGCCGACCGCCAGGCTGGCTTCGCTGATCGCCTCGTACCCGCGCAACTCGCCGAGCCCGAACGCGGAGACGTCGTAGACGACGTCGGCGCAGAACAGCTCGTCCATCCGTTCAAACTCTCCGCCGTCCATCAAGTGACCGTGCAACGAGATCAGCTCATGCACGGCCAGCCTGTCCTCCACAGAGAACGCCACCCAGCAACTCCCTCAGCTCTGCGGTGGGCAACTTGGACGGCGTCACCAACCGGCCAACGTCGATCTTTCTATCAGATCGGATGGGTCGTTTGTCAGACCAGGCGCAGCCCGCAGGACCAACAGCGTGGTCGAGCGCCTCTTCGGCACGCTGAAGTACGAGCACGTCCTACCGGATGGTGACCTCAGCGTCTCCGATACTGCCTTGATAACGCCGTGCGATGCGGATACACAGGGCCACATGTCCACCCTGCTTGTCATCGCCGGGCCACCCGGAGCCGGGAAGTCGACCGTCAGCTCCATCGCTTCTTCGCGTCTCTCACCAAGCGTCCTGATCCGCGGAGACGCCTTCTTTCGATTCCTGGACCAGGGTGCGCAGAAGCCGTGGCTGCCAGAGGCGAAGGATCAGAACCAGACGGTCATCCGCGCCTCGGGTGCGGCAGCTGGGCAGTTCGCGCGGGGAGGATACGAGTCCGTCTTCGACGGAGTAATGGGGCCATGGTTCCTGCCGACCTTCTTCGAAGCCACAGGACTGAACGAGTTGCACTACGCCGTTCTGCTGCCCTCGGTAGAACGCTGCGTGCAGAACGTCACCACCCGGGAGGGAAACCGTGACGACGAGCCCGGTACGCGGTATATGCACGAACAGTTCGAGCAAGCCCGCATCGACGCCCGGCACCTGATCATCGAGCCAAGGGGGACTCCGGAGGAGGTGGCTACAAGCATCTTGTCTCGCTACCGTCAGGGTGCCTTTGCCTACGGTGCTCGAGACGTCACATAGTCCTTGGCGACCCATCGATGCGACCTCTAGCCTCGGCCCCGTTTAATCACCAGTGAACTATGCGTCACGGGCCTGGATATGAGCATCGGAGGCGGTCTTGACGTGCAGGCGCGTAGATCGATAAGATCCCGGGTCGCGCGTTTGCCGGAATGATCTCAGGGGGAAGCCGCAGTGGCTCTCGACAGTCCGAAGCTGCAGAAGGTCCTGGAGGAGATCGAGACCGGAGTGATCCAACTTCCGGACTTCCAACGTGAGTGGAAGTGGGACGACCAGCGTATCCGTGAGTTGATCGCCACCGTCACCCTCGACTATCCGCTCGGTGTGGTGATGACGCTGGAAACCGGTGGCGCGGCGCCGTTCCGGGCGCGTCCGCTGACCGGAGCGGAGGATGCCCGCACGGTAACGCCGGGTCTATTGCTGCTGGACGGTCAGCAGCGGCTCACCTCGCTCTTCCAGGCACTGCATCTCGACCGCCCAGTCCGGACGGTCGATGACCGCAACAGAGAACTCAACCGGTGGTACTACGTGGACATAAAGAAGGCGGTCAAACCTTCAGCGGATCGAGACGAGGCGATCGTGTCCGTGCCGGAGGACCGGGTGCTGCGGTCAGACTTCGCACGCAAGGTCGACCTGGACCTCCGCAGCACCGAGTTGGAATGCCGTGCCTCACATTTTCCGTTGAGTAAGGTCTTCAATGGTGCCGAGGTGACCCGCTGGCAACGGAAATTCGTGGCCATGGCCGAATCCAACTGGGATCTGTGGGGAGCGTTCGAACAGCAGGTACTCCGTAACATTCAGTCCTTTCAGGTCCCGATGATCAGACTCGGGGCCTCCACCACCAAAGATGCGGTGTGCTCGGTGTTCGAGCGGGTGAATACCGGCGGCGTCCCTCTCAACGTCTTCGAACTGCTGACCGCCACCTATGCCGGCGACCAGGATTACGAGCAAAAGTTCGGGGATTACTACCGTCTGCCGGAAGTGTGGCAGGACATCAAGAAAGGGCTGGCCACCGCCTACCCGGTCTTTGGGCGGATCGAGCAGGGGATCGCGGACGGGCTCAGCAGTAGCGATTTCCTGCAGGCCATCGCGCTGGTGCTTACCTGGGAGCGCAAGCAGGTCACGCGCACGGCAGCAGTCTCCTGCAAGCGGCGCGACCTTCTGGCCCTGCCGCTCGAGGACTTCCGCCGCCTGGCGCCGCGGGTGGCGAGCGCCTTCGAGTGGGTGGGCGAGTTCCTCAGCCAGCAGTACATCGTGCGTGCCAATGACCTGCCCTACCGGACGCAGCTCATCCCGCTGGCCGCCATACGTACAGTGCTCGGTGAGCAGGTCGACGAGCCGGAAATGCTGAAGCGCATCACCCGCTGGTACTGGTGCGGCGTCCTCGGCGAGATGTATGGCAGCGCGACAGAGAGCCGCTTCACCCGCGACGTCGAGCAGCTCATCGCGTGGGCACACGGCGAGGGTGATCAACCGGACACCATCACCGAGGCGGCGTTCCTCGCCGACCGGCTTGACAGTCTGACCACCCGAAACAGTGCCGCCTACAAGGGGATCTACGCACTGCTGATCAAACAGGGGGCGGTGGATTGGTACTACAGCGAGGGCCGGCTCACTCAGGCAACGCTGCTGCAGCACTACGTGGACATCCAGCAGGTCTTCCCGAAGTCATGGTTCGCCCGTCGAAAGGGCGATGACAAGGGCGACAGACGAGCCAATACGATCGTCAACAAGACACCGCTGTCCTACCGAGCCGGCAGAAGCGTAAACGGATCGCCATCCGTCTACCTTACTGTGCTGGCCAAAGAGTCCGGAATGCGCGCTGAGTGGTTCGACGATGTGGTTGCCACCCACCTGATAGACCCTGCGACGATGCGGACTGACGACTTTGAGAGCTTTTATGCCGATAGATCAA
Source organism: Dactylosporangium sp. NPDC000555 (assembly GCF_040300025.1). Lineage (NCBI taxonomy): Bacteria > Bacillati > Actinomycetota > Actinomycetes > Micromonosporales > Micromonosporaceae > Dactylosporangium > Dactylosporangium sp. NPDC000555. The sequence continues at coordinate 9,361 of NZ_JBEPDB010000038.1, forward strand.
CACGGCTGCTTAAATTGGTGAACGAGGCCATGGGCAAGATTACCGTCTTCCGCGACATTTCGGACCGGTGACCATGGAGGAGATCCAGCGGCCATCACGGCAGCAACTTCTCGCGCTCAAAGGAACGTCCCTTCAGGTCCCTGCGCTGCTTGCACTTTTCGGCATGCGCCTCCGGAATCACCAGACGGTGCCCGTCATCGCCGAGGCGCTCAGTGAGGTAGGGCTCAACACTGTTCCGTCCTTCACCACTTGTGGCTTCGGGACCGAGGTGTTCGTGGTCGCCGCAGAGTACGACGACTCGCCTGGCGAGACCACGGAGGAAGAGTTCTCGCCCGGAGCCCTGCCGCAACAGTCATTTAAAATCGGCGACATTCCCTCCGCGCGCGGCGGAGTTGACTCGGTCCCGTCGAGCGCGCCACTTAGCCAAGCCACGTACCTGATGAAGCTGAGGAACTACTCCCAACTCCCAGTCATCGACGGCATGTCCGACCTCAGGGGCGTCATCACCTGGAGTTCAATCGCGGCCCGCTACGAGATGGGGGAAATGCCGAGCCTGGCCAGCGCGATGGTGAAGGACTCGTTGCCGGTCGCCGAGGTGCATCAGGAGCTCTTCCCACGCCTGCCGGAGGTGGCTGAATACGGATACCTTCTGGTGCGGAGCAACAGCGGCAGCATCGACGGAATTGTCACTGCGGCGGACATAACCGGTCGGTTTCACGCCATTGCGCGGCCGTTCTTCCTCGTCGGAGAAATCGAGTTCCGGCTACGCCGGTGCCTCGGGGCGAAGCTGACCGGCGACCCCGTTCGAGCTGTCCAGCAGAGAAACCGGCAGACGGGCGACATCTCGGACCTCATGTTCGGCGACTACGTCAAGCTGTTGGACGCGGACCAGAACGATCAACGGCTGCGGGGCCTCGCCGACAGTAACTGGCTGCACCTCGGCTGGACCGGCGTCAACCGGGCGCAGTTCGTCCACCAGCTGAAGCGAGTGAAGTCGATTCGCAATCAGATCGCGCACTTCGACGACACCCCGCTCAGCGAACAGCAACTGGCTGACCTGATCGAGTTCTCCGGCCTGCTCAAGCATCTGATCTGAACACCGCGGACACGAAGAGGCCCGGTCTGTCTGCATCGTGTCCGACAGGTGCGGCCCACCGCTCGCGTACCTGCGCCGAAGCCGCTCGTCGGCCGACATGATCGCCGCATGCAAGCGGGGGCGCCGGCGACGCCGGGTAATGGCGCTTTTCGAAGCGCTGGTGCCGGGGACTGCGCCGTCGGCTCACGCCATGCCACGAGCCCACGTGAAGATTCATCGCGATCGACGAGTCTGCGGGCCCGCGGATTAATCCGCGGGTGCGCACGTCATGGCGACGGACGGCTGCCAGCGAGGTGGGCACCAGTTCGAACACGGTCACATGTTGTGTGCTCGATGTGTGCTCGGCAGTCTTGGCATGATCCGGCACTTCCCGCCACGGGGGAGACCTCGACGGCCTTCTTCAGCCCTCTCCGTGTCGAGCCCGCGGATTAAGAGCGCGATTCTGGCAGTGTGGCCAGATTGCGGTTTGTGTCGTAAGGCACCGCTCTGTGCCGGTTTTGATGGCACCGAAGCCGTCGCTGGTGTCGGGACGTGCCGGGTAGGGCCGGTCTGCATGCGAGCGGTCGATCACACATCGATCACACATTTCGGCGCCGAGCGGCGCGTCCTGGCTGCCCGCCGCCGGTGGCGGTGCGGCCCGGCCGGGTGTGCCCGCCGCACCGGGGGTGCGCGCCGCGACCGGCGGAAGAATCGTACGGGCTAACGGCCGCCAGCGAACACTCCGCCGACAGGGCATCGGCTACGACTACGTGGTGGACGGCGGGGTAGACGAGCGCCTTCATGCTCTGGGCGCGCGGGCTACCTCGGCTGGCGCCCGTGTCGAGCCGAGGGAACCCGCAGCCGAGCGGATGTTCTCGGCGGCGGTCCGGTTGGCTGCCGAGGCCTCGGGCATGGGCTTCTATCCGCATGACGCCGCTGATGTCAATGTCCGAATTGTGTGCACGGGTGTTCGGAGTCCTGTGCACGCGCGGGGCCGAGTGGGGCGGGATCTCAGGGTTGGCGGCCGTGAGATCCCGCTCGGCGTGGAAGTCAGCAGCCGGTTGCTAGGTGGTGCAGCAGTGCATCAAAGCGCGCTTGCCCGCAAGATCTCACCGACAACACGCTGACCCCGCGGACCTTCGATCGCCGTGGCCTCACGGCGTCACTACCTCCGTTGTGAACGTGATGACCTCCCTGACGGACAGGAGACCCGAATGGACCATCGAGAACAAGAAATGCACCGCGCTGACCTCGAGGCCATGACCCGGCCGAGCACATTGCCATGGCCGCCCACCTCCAGGCCCAGGCCCTCGCCTCCACCCACGACGGCCTCGCCATGGCCAACGTGCCGGGCGCCGACGTCCGTCAACGGCAGGCTTACGCCGCGGCCGAACTGGATCGGCAGCAGGCCCTCGTGTACCTCGGCATGGCGCAGGCGAAGAGCCTCGCCGCCATCGAAGCGAGGCTGACCCAGTGACCACTTAGACCAGCGCGGTTCGCGCGCTGGCCGCACTCATCTACGTTCGGCCAGGTCGTACACAGCGCGTCGGTTGCCGCCGCACCCGGCCCCTATGGCCCAGCCGCACCGCCATGGTGGTTGGTGGCTGTGGCTCGGTGGCGCGGGCGCGCACCCGTCCGGACCTGTCCGAGGAATAGCCGGACTCCTTCCGTCGGCTGCTTCGGCCCCGCACGGTGGAACCGGCCGCGGCTCCCCGCCGCGGCGGCAATGCCGAAGGAGGGCGAAGTGCGGGCAAAGTCGAGGTGGTACCGAATGGTGGTCCGCAAGGCCGTGGCGGCGCTGGCCGCGACCGCCGTCGGTGTGATCGGCGGCGCGGGCGTCGCGCACGCCGGCGCCGATGCGGACGCCAAGGACCCGTACGACCCGGCCACAACTGCACCAGTAACGCGTCGGTGGTCGCCAGCGCGCCAGTGGTCAACGGCGCTGGAGCCACGCTGGGCACCGCATACCTGTAGTACAGCTGGAAGCGTGGCACCAACTGGGCGCCGGTCCGGGCGGGCGTCAACTCGAACGGGGTCGGCCAGCTCACGACGAACGTCTTCAGGTCGTACTACTACGAGGAGCAGCGGTACACGTGGGTCGGCAGCTTCGTGGTCGGGTCGCGGAGCTGGAGCGACATGATTTATTCGCCGTCATATTGCGTGACGGCCTGGGTCGCCATCCAGCTCGGCAACGGTGACAACGGCGACGCATACCTGAAAGACCCCACCTGCCCCTGAGTCGTCGAGGCGTCCGGAATCGGACAGCGACCGACACATCCACGTTCGAGGATGGGTCGGTGTCCGAGTCCGAGGCAGTCAACCCGATGCAGGCGCGGACGCCGGAGGAGTTCGCACAGGTTCTGACGCGGCTACGGCTGCGCAGCGGTCTGTCGATCCGCGACGTTACGCGGCTGGTGAACCGGCGCAGCGAGGTTACAGTGTCCTCTTCGACGGTGGGCGGCTGGTTCAGCGGCAGCCACCTGCCGACGCCGAAGCTCGTCAGCGCTGGCGTGTTCGCCGAGGTGCTGCGGGCATGCGGCGTGTCCAACCAGGACCGGGCCGCCGACTGGCTGACCACTCTGGAGGCGGTCTGGGCGCGGCCCGGGCCGCGCCCGGCTGGTCTGCGGGCGCCCTTCCGCGGCCCTGGCGGCCTATCAGCCGGAGGACGCCGATCTTTACCACGGCCGCGGGGCGCTGGTGGCCGAGTTGCTCGACCTGTTCAGCCCTTCCGGCCCGGTCGTCGTGGTGGGCCCGTCTGGGTCCGGCAAGTCGTCGCTGCTGCGAGCGGGCCTCGTTCCGGCGTACTGCGGGGGCATTCGGCCGTACGCGGTCTGCATGCCCGGCGCCGAGCCGGTGGCGCGGCTTGCCGCCGCGCCCGCCGATGTCTCGCTGCTCGTCCCGGATGCTCGGAATCCACATCAAGGTCGCCGTCCAGTGGCAGAAGGCATCAGCCGGAGACTGGACCGCCTACGCCTCCGACGTCAGCCTCCGAAACCAGTCCTGATCAAGCATTTGGGCTAGATTCTGTCTCGTAGAGCGTGGTGGCGATCATGAGCGTGATCGTTGAATGAACCAACCCGAGAGGCACGCATCATGTCGATCCTGAACGCGCTGGGATTCCCCATCCGCCGCCGAGCCCGCACCGAAGCACCGGCCGAAGACGCTGCCCCGAACATCGACGAGTGGATCCGGCAGGAGGCTGCCCGGGACGATGCCGCCCACGTGGTCAACGGCTACCGGCATGGGGACTGGTGCAGCGCCGGCTACATGACGTGCTCTCACGGCGGCTGCACCAAGAAGGCGTGGCCCAGCACGGTCCATACCGATCACGACTGCTGTGGTAGATCGGCGCATCACCGCAGGCAGGTAGAGGTGCGTTAGCGCCGATGACCTAAGTGCTTCGCGCCGTAAGTCTTTCGGGGGTTATGCGGCGAGGGATAGTGCGGCAGGCTGGTGATCGCAGCTGGGAGGATGTTGGGGGCTCGGCTCTTTCTGTTCGTGTCGCTCGATCCGGGCCAACAGGTCCTCGAGGTCGGCCTGGGTGAACTTCCATCGGAACGGCCGGGCGGTCGCGTTGTAGCGCTGCTCGAAGGCGGTGAGCCGGTCTTCGACCTGGTCAAGGCTGGTGAAGTCGTTAGGTGTGAGCACTTTGCGTTGGATAGCCGAAAAGTAGATTTCCACCTGGTTCAACCAGGAAGCGTGCACGGGAGTGTGGACCATGACCGTGTTCGGGAACCGTTTCGCGAGCCGGTCGATCGCGGCTTGACCGCGGTGGGACGAGCCGTTGTCGACGATCCAGAACACCCGCTTCGCCGACGCGTACGGTTCTTGGGTCATGACCTGTTCGGCCAGGGCCGTGAACGGCGCGATGCCGGTTGGGCGCGCAGCGGGAGTGCACGCGGGCCCGGTGGACGTCGTAGGCGGCCAGGTAGGCCAGGGCGCCGCCGCGGTCGTATTCGTGGTTGACCCGCATGGTGCGCGCGGCGCCGGGTGGCAGGGCTTGTGGTGATCGAGGCTGGACTGATCGCGGGGTACGTGGTCGCGTGGGCGGTGCGCAAGGCCCGCCGGGTCGGCGGCCGGCTGGATGCCGAGGTGGACACGGCGATCGACGCGGGCTTGGACAAGCTGCACGAGGTGGTGGCGGCGAAACTCGGCTCGCATCCAGCGTTGGACGATCTGGCCGAAGAAGCCGCCACCGACGAGGGACAGGTCAGCGAGCTGACTCGTCAGCAGGTGGAGCTGGCGGTCACCGCCGCAGCCCGCAAGGACGACACCTTCGCGCAGGCAGTGACCGAGTTGCTGGCCCAGCTGCGGGCGGCCGAACAGGCCGGCGGCGTGTCGGTGGTAGCCGGGGCAGGGGCACGGGTGTTCAACGCGCACACGCACGCCAGCGGTAACGGGATCGCGATCGGGCAGGTCGCCGGCGAATCCGCCAGGACCCGCCGCCGCTCAGGGCGTGGCGGCTAGGCCGGTTTCACACCTGGCCGCTCCGGCGGACCTCTGTGGTGGAGCGCGGCGACCACGCTGCGCCGAGCCGGAGGAGGCGCATCTACGGTGGACGACGACGTGATTGGTTCGCCCTAGCAGGGCAGACACTTGTACTTACGGCGCCAGGACTCAAGATGCCCATTTCAGCGGCGACGTGGGCGATGGGACGTGTCTGGCACCGCTTCCGAGCCGCCTACGGCCCTCGACGCTCAGGGGCGCATTCGCGTGGGGCACTCGTCGTCATCTCGAAGTCAGACAACGGCAGGCGCGACACCTGACGCGCGCCTGCCGCATTGTGGCCTTTCAGTCCCGCGGTGCGACCCGGATACGGTTCCCGTCAGGATCGGCTGCGAGGAAGGTCAGCCCGAACCCCGCATCATGAGGCTCTTGCAGGATCGTGACGCCCTTGGACTGCCACCGCTTGAAGATCGCGTTGACCTCGTCAGGTCGTCCACCGCCGATGGCCAGGCAAACCTCACTGGTACGCGGGACGTCGGGCGACAGATCCTCGAACTGGCCAGACCACAGAGCGAGGTCAGCGCCTGGCCCGAGGTCGAAGGTGATGTATCCCGAAGTCTCGAACGAAGGGCTGATGCCGAGGAGGTCGCCGTAGAAACGAGCTGCGGCGGGAGCGTCGTTCACATAGACGATGGACACGACGGATGTGGTCATGGTTGTTCCTTCTCACAGGTGGTAGGTACGCATCCACCAGCCTGGCCGGAATATACGCCGCATGGTGTCGCAATTCCTGGAAAACTTGGTGTGTGTGACCCCGGACCGCTTCTTCGCCCTGATGCTGCTCCTCGAATCGAGGGATGGCGCGACCACACAGGACCTTGCCTCGGCGCTCGGGGTTTCCCTCCGAACCATCACCCGGGACCTGAACTGGCTCCGCGACGCCGGTCTGCCAGTGACCGCACACCGGGGCCGCCTCGGCGGCGTGACCATGCTGCCCGGGCCCGGGCTCGACCTCACGCGACTCACGCCTGGCGAGCGTGATCATCTCTCACTCATCGGGCTGGATGAAAAGCAACGCGCGGAGCTCAACGCATCGGTCGAAAGCCGGCGCGCGCTCGCCAAGATCGCCGCTACACAGTCACGTCGAGTTCATGAGCTCCTGCCGCTCACCGACGTCGTGCACGTGGACAGTCGTCCCTGGCTCCAGACACGAGCTTCCGGCACGACTCCGGCTTCGCTGATCGGCGCAGTGCGGCGAGGTCGCCAGCTACGGATCGAGTACGACAGCCCACGCGAGTCATGCCCACGCGACGTGGTCGTGGATCCCTACGGGCTGTTCGCCAAGGCGGGCATCTGGTATCTCGTCGCCGACTGTGCCCGAGTGCCACGGATGTACCGACTCGAACGGATCACGACGTGGAAAGAACTCGACCAGCCACGACGGATCCGCGAGAACCAGACCCTGGCCACCGTCGCAGCAGCGCTCATTGATCAGTGGGCACACAACCACGCGATAGAGGTCAGCGCCACCATCGACCCTACCCAGATCGAGCGAGCGCAACGGATTTTTGGCCTACGACTCATCCGGGACGACCATGAAGAATCCGCCACCGGCCACAAGGTAACAATTCGCTTCCTGCATCTGGAGGACGTACGAGCATTGCTGCCGTTCGGGAACGCCATCACTGTGCACGGCCCCACCGAAGCCAGGGCTCACCTCCGCGCCCTCGCCACCAACCTTGCCCACCACTACGCGCCGTCACCAACGTCCTGACCAGCAACACCTAGTTGTCCTCCACGCGCTGTCGGCCGAGCAGGAGGGCAAGGGTGCCCCTGGCCGCTCGTCGTCGACGGCGCTGAAGCAGTAGCGCACGCCAGAACCCGTCGGCAAGCTCGATCGGCCGGATCGCCGCCGCAACACGCTGGGACTTGACAGGGAAGCTGGATGCCGTTTCGGGAGCGGCGGCCGCTGCTCAGCGTGAACGAGGCTGGGAGGAAGTCCTCCTGCTGGTGCTCAGAGACGCCGGCGCCTGGGTGGAGGAAAGCGATGTTCCGGCGAAGCTCTCGGCCCGAGCCCGGGTGTTCGCTCCCTTGGTCAGCCGGCGTGATGTCCGACCGCTGGACCTTCTCCTCTTCTTCCTGTACCGCGTTCTGGAGAGGCCGGGACAGGACAACGGCAAAGCGTTCGTCGTGGCCAACGTCGACAGGATTGAGGAGTACCCGTTAGGAGATTTGTACACGACGCCGCTCACGGTGGCACCGCAGCAGCCGGTGCACGTGTTCGAGGAGTACCGGCAACGTGCAGTCGGCCGCATTGAAGCCCTCCGGAGCGCAGACGTCGACATTGTCAGTAACACAAGGCAAGATCACAAAGCCGTGTGATTCCGTGACCGTCTGGTGTTGGACCATCGACGGCCTACCGGCGGAACGCGGCTCGGGTTGCGGCTGCGGTGGAGCGGAAGTACTCGGGTGGTCGGATGAACCACCACTCGTCGAACGGGGACCCGTTGAGGATCGCGCGTCGGTAGCCGAAGCAGGTGAGATAGAGCGTTCGGATGTACATGAGTGCTTCGAGACGGTCGAGTTCGTCGTCGGTCGGCTCGACGTGCCGGCGATAAGCGCCCGCGGCAGCGTCGATGCGCTCCTGGTCCGGCCGCCTCGGGTTCCAAGAGCCGGTGCCCCAGATCAGGTAAGCGAAGTCGGCGAGGCGTGGTCCACGACCCGATGCCTTCCAGTTGATCGCGACCGGCGCTCGCTCGCTCAGGATGACGTGATCGGGGGCGTGGAGCAGGTTTCCGTGCAACAGCCCCTCGGGCAGACCGTCGCCGTCATCGGCCGAGCGCACCTTGTCCCTGAGCCGCTCGAACCGTTCGCGTTCAGCGTCCGGCACTTTGGTATCCACGGCGTCGAGAAACGCGAGCGCGGCGAGCAGGTCCTGACGCGGTGCGCCCTCACGGCTTGGGTCCTCCCCGCTCGCTCCGCCCGGTCGCCTTATGGACTCGTCTTGCGGCAGGGCGTGCAGTCGTCCGAGCAGGTCACCCATCATCGCGAGCTTCTCCGCGCTGTCGGGAAGCTGGCCGCCTCGGACGAACCGGGTCACGAGGACTGAGCTGCCATCGAAGTCGGATACGGCGTCGTCGACCGCAAGGCGCTCCGCGGGATAGTCCTGTCGCTGCAGAAACCGCAGGATCGCCGCGTCGCCCTCGACACCTGCCCTGGGGCGAGCGGGCGGAAAGGCTCGTGCGACCCACGGCTCGCCGTCCCTGCGGTCGATGCGAAAGACGTAGGTCTTGTGCACGCTCAGCTTCGTCGCCGCGATCGGGTCGATGTCGTAACGAGCCCGTAGATGGGCGAGCAGCCGCTCTCCAGCGGGCTCGTGATCTATCCGCGCGCCGAGACCCTTCAGATCGGTCAGCGCTTCGGTGTAGCGCTGACCGGTGTCCTGCGCGTGGTGGCGAACCACCTTCTTGAAACTACCATCCTTCGTCATGGGCAAGCCTCCTCTTGACACCCTCGCCCCCCAGCGGCGCAGTGTGCAGAGATGACCTGTGACGTTCGACGACCGTGAGGGCAACTTCCCCTTCGCCATTGGAACCCCGGCTGGGGCGGACGTTCCATAGCTCGGCGTGCGGTCGACGCCGTCCAGAGCAGTCTATCAACCCTGCATAGCCGCGTACGGCTCGTCGCTTGGTTCGACTGACGACGCTCAACGCCCACGCCACCAGGTGGCGCTCGAACTCAGCGACACGAGAATGACCCCAGCGACTGCGGCGCTCGCTGTGAGCGACAGCTGGCGCTCGAACTGACATACAAAACCAACATCGCCGCACACCTCTACCGATACCGCAAAGCCAAGTGGAACCGAGGTCACGGATCCAGTCACGTGCTGATCGCGGGCGGTGCGACGCTGCGACAGCGTCTGCACCGCTCCCGCGGGTGATGCGTTGACCCTGCGCTAGGTGATTGTCCGGAAGCGTGGAATGGCCCACGGCGTGGAGACGTCCGCGGGCGGCGGTGGCGCAGGGACAGCCGGATCAATGACGGCCGACATGACCGGCTGGAAGCTGTCGATGCGGAGGGTCTCGGCGTGGCAGTTGGGGCACGGCCCGTCTGGAGCGCAGTCGACGCCGGCCAGGAGGTTGCGTGCGTGGTGGAAGGCGTCGTTTGGGTGATCGGCCCCTTATGGCGTGCCACTGACCGGACTGTTCTGTGGCGGGCAGAGCAGCCGCCACCTCGGGCCGCATCGGGAGGTACAGCTCGGCGCCGTCGTGGCGGACGACGAACGTCCGGTCGAGGTAGTCGCATTCGTCGGGGCCTGGTTGATGTACCGCATACCAGGCGGCGGACGCTCACCGTCGCCGTCACCCGCGACGGCATGGCGATGGAGCAGCACTTCGCGTTCACGCCCCGGCTGAGCAACTGCCCGCCGCGCTGTGGGCGCCGCTGCCCGCTTCGATGACGCCCGACCCGCACGCGCCCACCGTCGTGCCCGGCCTGCTCGGCGGCTTCGACATCAGCCCGCGCACCGACCCGATCGTCGGCACGGACCGGGCCACGGTGGAGGGGGTGGAGCTGCTGCAGTACCACCTGCCGGCGCTCCCGTCCGGGACGTACCCGCTCACCGTCACCCAGGACGTCACCAGTTCCGAGGGCACCGCCACCCCGCCGGAGCGCCGGCGCACCCCGCCGCAGCACCTCGCCGGCGGCGGCCCGGTCACCTTCACTGTCTCCGGCGTGCGCCCGAGCGTCACCGACGCCGACGTCTACGCCGTGTACCCGCCCGACGGCGGCACCGCCGACTACGCCCGCGACCTGCCGCACGTCATCCTCGACCGGAGCACCGTGCCGTGGCAGGTCATCGAGGGCCGGCCGTGGCTCGCCGTCGTCGTGTTCGACGAGCCCGCCGCCCCGCCATCGCGCACCGCGACCGTCGACGGGCTGACCGTCTCCGTCATCGACGTCCCGGACGACCTGCGCCCAGCCAAGGCCACCCTGCCGCTGCTGGCCCACGTCCGCCGGGCCGCCGACGGCACCGAGCGCGCGGTCGTCATCGGCGGCCGGCTGCCCAGGCCCGGCGCCGTCCACGTCGCGCACCTCGTGTCCGTGCGCGCCGACACCGGGCCCATGGTGACCCTCAAGAGCTGGCGGTTCACCTGCACCACCGCCCGGCCCGGCCTCGCCGGGCTGCTGCGGCGCCTCGCCGACACCAGCGCGCCGCTGAGCGGGGCGGCGAGCGTGCCGTACCTGCCCGCCGACGGCCCGGCACAGGACGTGACCTACCGGGGCTCGCTCGCCCCGAAGCCCGACGGCGAGCGCCCGGCGCTGCCCGGCACCGTGGCCGCCCTGCCGGCCCACCTGGCCGCGGCCTGGCAGCTCGGCGGCTCCTGGCCCTGCAGAGCAAGCCGTTCGCGGCGGCGCTGTTCCGCTGGAAGCGGCTGCGCGCCCAGCACCGCAAGTCCGGCGACACCACCCTGCCCCCGGTGCCCGACGCCGTGACCGGGTGGCTCGACAGCCTCGCCGACCTGGAGGGCGTGCCCTTCAACTACCTCGTGCCCGACGCCGCCCAGGCCGCGGGGGAGAGCCTGCGGTTCTTCTCCGTCGCCGAGGGGTGGATGGCCGCGCTGCTCGACGGGGCGCTCAGCCTCGGCCGGGTCACCCCCCAGACCTGCGCATGGACGCCACGCTCGCCGCGGACCTGGCCCCGCACGCGGGGGCGTGGGCCTCGTACCTGCTGCATCCGGGCGCGCCGCAGCGCCGCAGCGGGTTCCTGCTGCGCTCCCACGCCGTGGCCGGCTGGCCGGACCTGCGCATCACCGCGCCGGACGGCTCGCTGCCAGTCCGCACGGTGCTGCTGTCGGCCGACACCGTCCTGGTCCGGCATCCGCATCACCCAGCCGCCGCAGACCCTGCACTTCACCCTGGGCGACGACGCGGCAGCGTGGCAGGGCGGCAACCGGGTCGTCGACGTCGCGGCGCTCGCCTCGGCCACGTTCGCGGCGAGCATGCTGGCCGGCGCCACCACCATCGCCGTCGCACGTGGTTAGAGTCTGTATCGAAGTGGGGTCGGAGCGAGGCGAGGCGATCAGGAAGTCGACGCCGCAGCCCGGCCATCCCCTTTGATGCAGACCCTAACTTTCGCGGGAGCGCCCGCGCCGCACGGCATTTGTGCGGCCCAGGGCGGTGGTCGTGCGCGTCAGGAACGGGCAGAAGTGCTTGGGACGAGGACATGGCGCCGGAGCAGACGCGCCGTGTGCTTGTCGCGTCTGCCTCAACTTCTGGGTGATCCGCCTCGACGAGGTCGGCCAGTGCCGCGAGTTCACCGAGTGGTGGATGAAGCAGCCCAAACATTCCTGACCGCAGCCTCAACGACCCGCAGACACTGTCGGAGATCACCTACTACCGCGGCATGTCGAAGAACAACAACACCACCGCGGTCACCCTGACCGACTCCCAGGGCGGGACCCACGACGACGCCGACCAACTCGCCGGCAGCCCCCTTGAGAGCACTGCATACCTGGGCAACGGTGGACCCGTAGACCATTCCACCATCAGCTCCTACTGGGTCTCTGCCGCAACCGTCACCCGCACCCGTACCGGCCTGCCAGACCTGACCGCCAACTTGGTCGGCGCCGCCGAGACGTTCACCAGGCAGGCCGTCACCGGCTCCGGTACCACGACCTGGCGCTACAACGAAACCGACACCACCTACGACACCACCACCAGCAGCGCAACGTTCGGCTCAGTGCTGTGGGAGTACAGCCACACCGTCCCAGCCAACACCGCCTACGACCGGTGCACTCGCACTACGTACGCCAAGCCCAACACCACAGCAAACCTCGTTGCCCTACCAGCCGAAGTCGAAGTGAACGCCGTTGCCTGCGGCGGATTCACCGAAGCGGCCAAGCCCTCCATGCCGTCGGCGCTCAACACCCTCACCGCGCCCGCGTCGGTGAACCGTCCGGCCCAAGTGGTGTCGGTCACCCGCACGTTCTACGACGACGTGAACTTCAACGCCACCTTCCCCCAGACGACCGCGCCCGTGTACGCAGACCCGACGATGTTGCAGAAGGCGTCGGACCATACCAGCGGTGCCTTCACCTTCCAGACCACCACCAAAGCGACCTACGACAGCGTGGGACGGGCTACCTCGACCTTCGACGGCAACGGCAACAACACCACGACCACCTACACCACAAACAGCGTGGGCCTCGTCGTGGGCGCCAAAGTCACCAACCCGCTGAACCAAAGCGCATCCACCACATTCGACCCCACTCGCGCGCTCACGAAGACGGCCACCGACGCCAACGGCGTTGTCGCAACCCGCTGGTACGACGCCCTCGGCCGCGCCACCGCGGTATGGCTGGCCTCCCGCCCGACCAGCAGCCCGGCCAACTACCTGTACAGCTACCAGATCGCCAACAGCGGCACGACCGCGCGTGCAGCCGTGACCACCCAACGGCTCAACGACGCTGCCATGTACGTCCCCTCCACGACGATCTATGACGGCCAGTTCCGCGTCCGGCAGACCCAGACCGCCACTCCGAACAGCGGGCGCCTGATCAGCGACGTCTTCTACGACACCCGCGGCTGGAAACGCGCCACCAACACCGCCTGGTCCAATCCCGGCACCGCCCCCGGCACGACCCTCATCGCCCCCGACCAGATCACCCCACGGCCGCCGATCCCGGTGCAGGACTTCTACACTTACGACGGCCTCGGCCGGGTCGTCGTCGACACCAGCGCCAACTCCGGCGTCACCGTGTCCACCACCACCACCGTCTATAACGGTGACCGCACCACCGTCATCCCACCCAGTGGCGGCGTGACCACAGCGACCAAGACCGACCCCATCGGCCGCACCGTCGAGCTCGACCAGTACGCCAACCCACCCACACTCAACACCCCGACCAACACGTTTACAGGCATCTGGTCTGTCACCGGCGGCACCACCGTCGCCACCAGCTATGGCTACGACAGCCACGGCAACCAGGACAAGATCACAGACGCCAACAACACCACCTGGACCACCACCTACAACCTGCTCGGGCAGGCCACCGCGAAGACCGACCCGGACGGCGGCACCAGCTACTCCGTCTACGACAACGCCGGCAACCTTACCCAGGTCACCGACAGCCGGCTCAAACTCACGTCGTTCAAATACGACGCCCTGAACCGCAAGACCAGCGCCTACGACGCACCTGTCGCCACTCAGGCGAGCTCGAACCAGGTTGCCGCCTGGGTGTACGACAACTCCGATAGTGCTGTCACCGGCATGAAGTACCCGATCGGGCACCTCACCAGCGCCACCACCTACTGGAGCGGCAACCCTTACAAGATCCAGTACAAGAACTTCAACGTCTTTGGTGAATCCCTCGCCGAAACCGTCACCATCCCCTCCACCGGCGAAGGCAGCGTGCTTGGCAAGGCGTACACGTTCAACCACGTGTACTCGACTCTGACCGGCCTACGGTCTGCGGACGTCTATCCGGCCGCCGGTGGCCTGCCCGCCGAAACCGTCAGCTACGGCTACACCAGCGCCCTCGATTTGGTCAACAGCGTCGGGGGTCTGGGGGGCTACCAGTCAGCCACCGCATACGACGACTGGGGCCGGATCAGCCAGGCCACCCTCAACGCCCAACCCAACGTCACCTACCTCACCAACCAATACGACCCGCACACCGGCTGGCTGCTCAACCAGAGGGTGACCCGGGCCGTAGCCACCCCGGCTGACGTCGACGAGCAGGCATACAAATACGACAAGGCCGGCAACCTGCAGCGGCAGATCTCGACCCGGCTCGGCGCGGCCACGCCAACCGAGACCCAGTGCTACAGCTATGACGGACTCGCCCGGCTCACCGCCGCCTGGACCGCCACCGACGACTGCACCGCCACCCCAACCACCGTCGACCACCACACCGTCGGCGACAGTCTCGGCGCCACCAGCACCTACTGGACCACCTGGAGCATCGACCCGCTCGGCAACCGCACTCAACAGGTCAAACACAGCATCACTGGCGGCGTTGACACCACCACCGGCTACACCTACGACGGCAACAGCGCCGGCCAGCCGCACACCCTCACCGCCACCAACACCAGCGGTGGAGCCACGGAGACCACCGCCTACCGCTACGACAGCGCCGGCAACATGACCTACCGCAACACACCGGCGCAAGGTCCCCAAACCCTGACGTGGAACGACCAAAACCAGCTCACCAGCGTCATTGGCAGCACCGGCTCCAGCACCTTCAAATACGACGCCGCCGGCAACCTGCTCATCCAGCACGACGTCGGCACCACCACCTTGTACCTGCCGGGCGAGCAACTCGTCCTCAACAACACCACCCAGGCCGTCACCGGCACCCGCTACTACCCGCTACCCGGCGGCGTAACCGCAGTACGCACCGGCACCGCCACCACTGCCTACACCTACCAAGTCAACCGACCAACACGGCACACCCACCCTGTACCTTGACAACACTGCACAAATACCCAGCTGGCGGCAGACCACCCCCTACGGTGAACCGCGCGGCGCTACTAGCACCTGGCCCGACAACCACGGCTTCCTGGGCGCCCCCACCAACTCCGACACCGGCCTCACCCGCCTCGGCGCCCGCGATTACGACCCAACCACCGCCCGTTTCACCAGTCTCGATCCCATCTTTGACACCGCCGACCCACAACAACTCAACGGCTACAGCTACGCCGACAACAACCCAACCAGCCTCGCCGACCCAGCCGGCACCGACCCCTGCTCGACCGGGGGCAACGGCTGCACCGTCCAAGGTGCCAGCGGCACCTACTATCCGACCCAAGAAGACGCAGTCGCCCGCGGAGATGTGTGCTGGAACGCAAACACCTGCGAACATCACCGCATCGACGGCGGCACATGCAGCATCAGCTGTAAGCTGCAGCAACCGGCTAAAACCGCCACCGGCGCAAGGCTTGAGATCGGCGGACTGAAAGGCCTCGGATACAAAGGATCCGACGACTTCACCTACGCCGACGCTCTCAACTTTGCCGCCACAAATTCGGAGAACTTCAACTTCGTCTGCACTGTCATATTCGGCTACAGTCGGGACCACTGCACCGCCATCAACCCGATCGGCAGAGACGTACCGGCGTGGAAAGTGCTGCTTGGTGCGGTAGCCGCAACTTTGATCGCCGCCGGCGTAATCGTGTGCATCGACGCCGTCGTTGCCTGTGCCACGGCAGTCGGTGAAGCCACCCTCGACTTCGCCGCCTACGGCGGCACAGGAATGGCACTCACCACCGGCGGCGGCGCAGCACTAGGGGCCCTCGAACTCGCCGGCGTAGAGAGTGCCGAAGGTGAAGGTGCGAACCTCCTCCGCCTTCTCTGTAAAACAAATAGTTTCACCCCAGATACGCCCGTTGTGATGAGTGATGGCACCACGAAACAAATCGAAGACATTCGTATTGGTGATCAAGTCGTAGCGACCGACCCTACCACCGGCACAACAAGCATCCGGTCCGTCACTGCGCTGCATGTCAATAATGACCATGACTTTACTGACATTGCTGTCCGTAGCATCGATGGAAACATTGCCATCCTGCACACCACTCAGCACCACCCGTTCTGGGACGCAACCGCACAAACCTGGGTAGATGCCGCAGAGTTCGTTGTCGGCCACGAACTTCGCACTCCAAACGGCGCACCGGCTGTGGTCGTTGCCGTCCGGCTCTTCTCGGGCGCCAACCTGATGTACAACCTCACCGTTAGTAGCGTCCACACGTACTATGTTCTTGCGGGCGACACGCCGGTTCTTGTTCACAACACGGGCGGCAGCACTGCTTGGTGTGGCGGCCAAATTCCAACCGAATCTCTTGAGGTTATCGATAGTATCAAGAAGAACGGTGTCATCGTTCAGAGTGGCCCGAAGGGTCCAGTTGTTCCAGAGCAATTTCTAAACGACGGCCGTAACGGCGGTACCATCCTTCCGAGAACGACGGCTGGCGGAGATGCAATCACTTATCGTGAATGGGGGACGATCCCAGGTGCTAACAATCCAAAGCCGGGAGGCGAGCGAATCGTGACGGGCTCTGATGGCTCGATCTGGTACACGCCCGACCATTATCAGACGTTTATTAGGCATCAATGACGATGAACGAAATTCAGCGGCTCTGGGACACGTCGCGCCCGTGGCTCCATGTATTGCCTAGCGACACTGACGTTGCTCGCATCCGCACGTCAGCGCCAACTGAGTCTGTCGTACTGGTTGAACTCGATGGCGCGCGGATGCGAAGTGTCGATGATCTATTCCGGGAATTCGTCCGTGAATTCCGATTCCCGGAATACTTCGGATGGAACTGGCCGGCATATGCGGAATGCATCGGGGACCTGGAATGGCTGCCGGCGCGAGCCTATCTAACGATAGTCAAGCGACCGGAGCTACTTCTCGATGATAGTCCAGCTGATCGGGAGACGTTCTACAGGATTACAAACAACGCGTGTTCACGGTGGGCAAATTCGTTTGCCTTGGGGCCAGAATGGGGCGGTGGCGAAGTGCCCTTCAATATCGCTCTGTTCTGTGACGAGCCAAACAGGGAGGCAGTCAAACAAGTGGTCGGGGCCTACTTGTAGCGGCATTCCGTTACCACTACGCCCCGTATTGGCGCGATGCCTATGTTCATCGACGTCTGTTGGAAAGCGCATTCGGGCGTCTGCGTAGCCGTCGACGTTGCCGTCACAACCATGCAAGCATATAAGCTTACGGTCTTCGGCGGCGTCGCCGGACAGCTCGATCTCTGCCTTCAACGTCACTGCGGCCGAGGACTGGCTGAACCGCTCGGCCTGCTGATCCCGTTGCTCCGCCCGCGCCCGCCCACGGCGCGCATCCACCGCGTTTACCACGATGCCGACATGGACGCCCAGGCGAGAACGGCGCCTCAACCAGAACCCGAGGGCCATGATCACAAGGCCCAAGGCCGTAAAGAAAACGAACCACAGTCGGCCGGGCTTCTCGCCTGTCGCCAGGGACTTCATCGTCTCGGTGACGAAGCCGCCGGCGACGAGACTGCCGACCGCGATCGCAGCCGAGCCGTCGGCCAGCAACGCACGGATCCCTTGTCCATCAGCGGGCCGTTGCCCCGCACCTACGACCGTCAGATGCGGCGCGCCGGTGCCCTGCGTGACCGTCACTAATTCACCACCGTCAGACGAAGCGGTTGTCCCGCGCTGACGGATCTGGTCTCAACTCAGGCCAACCAGCGCCCCGGACAGCCTAGGGGTCCAGCGAGCGCCGAGTGCCGCAACACACCGTCGGCAACCTCGCGTGGTCAGCAAGCTGTGGTCGCTGGCCCGTGAGGCGGGCGAAGATCTGCGGGCTTATCGCCGATTTCGCCGAGGTCGAAGCGGATACGTGGCTTCGACCACCAACGTGCCCGCTGGGACTGCACAGTTCTGTGACGTGCCACGGCGGGATTCGAACCTGCGCCCAACAATGCTGTTGCCACATATCGCGTTAGGACATGTCCTGCGTCACATCGGCTGATCGCCTGCTGTCGGGCTGTTCCGGCCTGTAGCGAGCGCTACGGATCACACGCCGATCACACAATCGTCCATCGTGGACAATCGAAAGGCCACGCTCCTGGAGAGTTTCCCCAGGCCGTGGCCCTGTTGATCTGGTACGCCGCGTAGGACTTGAACCTACAACCCGCAGATTAAGAGTCTGCTGCTCTGCCAGTTGAGCTAGCGGCGCCCGGCTGAACGGAGGTAACCCTAGCACGGCCACCCGGGGCCTCACCAAACGAGATACCCCCGTCCAGAACGTGGCCCGCGTTACTCCTCGTCGTCTTCCCAGAAGAAGTCAGTCTGGGAAGCCTGGTCCGGATCCTCCTCGAGCAGGTCGGAGTCCGGGCCGGCGAGCTCGTCCATTTCCTCGTCGGCCTGGTCCCAGGTCACGGGCGAATTCGGCATCTCGGCTGTCATGGCACACCCCCGTGGGTACCGGATCGTGATTCCAAACTGGCGACTCGCGAGCTACCCGGCGTCGGCGGTCCTAACCGCGACCGGCCAGGTGGAGGCGCGCAGTACCAGGGTGGTGGGCATGAGTAGCTCCTCGGGGGTCCAGTCGCCGGTGGTCATCGCGCGGCGCAGCATGCTCGCGGCGAGCACGCCCTGCTCGAAGACCCGCTGGCGAACCGTGGTCAGGTCGAGCAGTGCGCTCAGTTCGTGATCGTCGAAGCCGATGACCGATACGTGACGTCCGGTACGGCGCAGCGCGCTCAGGGCTCCGAAGGCGAGTTCGTCCGATTCGGCGAACACGGCCGTCGGCGGGTCGGCGAGGGTGAGCAAGCGTCGCATCGCCTGTTCGCCGCCGTCCAGGCCGTGCGGTACCGACACGATGAGCTCCTCGGCCATGGGGATTCCCACGTCGGCGAGTGTTTCGGCGTACGCGCGCCGCCGCGCGTGTGCGACCGGCAGGAACATGCTCTGGTCGTTGTACGTCGAGATCATCCCGATGCGCCGGTGGCCGAGGGCGAGCAGGTGCTGCACCGCCGTGGACGCGGCGGCGGAGTCGTCGATCCGGACGCACCCGGCGCCGGGGACGTTGTGGCCCACGGCGACGATGGGGACGCCGAGCGACAGCAGGTCGGCGATCTCGGCGTCGGTGAACTGCATGGCCACGGTGAGCACGGCGTCGACGCGCCGGCGCAGGGGGAGCTCGCCGAAGAAGCGCTGCCGGGCCGGGATGTCGCCGAGGTTGTACAGCAGCAGGTCGAGGGAGTGCTCCCGCAGCACCGACTCGGCGCCGGCCACGATCTGGCCGAAGAACCAGCGGGAGGCGTACGGGACGATGACGCCCACCGTGTGCGTCCGCCCGCTGGCCAGGCGCGAGGCGATCGGCGAGACGACATACGAAAGTGACGCCGCGGCCCGTAGCACGCGGTCGCGCGTCTCGTCGGAGACGTTGGGCAGCCCGCGGAGGGTGCGCGACACGGTCGCGGTCGAAACTCCCGCGAGCCGGGCAACGTCCTCCATGCTGACTGGCGGTGGTGCGTCAGCCACACGCCGAAGGCTAGGCAACGCGGCCAACGACGGCAATATGTCCGCTGTGTTGCTAACTCGTTATCGATGAATGCGGCCGAAGGGGTCGACAAACCGGCCCTGCAAACGCTTACATCCGAGGAACACAGGCACACCCCAGCACACCGGGTACGCGGGCGGAGGCTGTTCGCCCGGACCGGGTATAGCCAGAAGGAGGCTAACCATGGCCGTCCTCTCGAGGCGGCGTCGAGCGTTCGCGCTCGCCGGTGTGGCCACATTGGCCCTCGCCGCATCCGCCTGCGGCAGTGGTGACAAAGACGCCGGCTCCAGCAACGCCGACAAGCCCGAGTGC
Source organism: Dactylosporangium sp. NPDC000555 (assembly GCF_040300025.1). Taxonomy (NCBI): domain Bacteria; kingdom Bacillati; phylum Actinomycetota; class Actinomycetes; order Micromonosporales; family Micromonosporaceae; genus Dactylosporangium; species Dactylosporangium sp. NPDC000555. The sequence goes on from NZ_JBEPDB010000038.1 coordinate 29,239, forward strand.
GCGCCGTTCGCGCAGTACAAGGTCGAGAAGACCAAGCGCGTTTCGATCTACGCCACGATCCGCGACGCCGAGGCCGAGAAGCTCAAGGAGTCGTGGAAGCAGTTCGAGGGCTGCACCAATATCAAGATCGACTACGAGGGCTCCGGCGAGTTCGAGACCCAGATCAAGGTTCGCGCCGACGGTGGCCAGCCGCCGGACATCGCGATCTTCCCGCAGCCGGGCCTGCTCGCCTCGTTCGTGAAGAGCAAGAAGCTCAAGGAACTGCCGGAGCCGGTCAAGACCAACCTCGACAACAACTGGTCGAAGGACTGGGCCAAGTACGCGACCGTGGACGGCAAGGTCTACGGCGTGCCGCTGGGTGCCAACTTCAAGTCGCTGGTGTGGTACTCGCCGGGCCTGTTCAAGGAGAAGAACTGGACCGTCCCGACCACGTGGGACGAGATGATCGCCCTCTCCGACAAGATCGCCGCGAGCGGCATCCAGGCGTGGTGCGCGGGCATCGAGTCCGGTGACGCGACCGGCTGGCCGGCCACCGACTGGATCGAGGACATCGTCCTGCGCGACCAGGGCCCGGACGTCTACGACCAGTGGGTCAACCACACGATCCCGTTCAACGACCCGAAGATCTTCTCGGCCGCCGAGCGCGCCGCGTCGATTCTCAAGAACCCGAAGTACGTCGGCAACCCCAAGACCATCGTGACCACCTCCTTCCAGGAGGGCGGCCTGCCGGTCAAGGACAAGAAGTGCGGCCTGCACCGCCAGGCCAACTTCTACTCCAACCAGTGGCCGAAGGGCACGAACGTCGGCCCGGACGGTGACGTCTACGCGTTCTACTTCCCGCCGGTGGACCCGTCCAAGGGCAAGCCGGTGCTGGTCGGTGGCGAGTTCGTCTCCTCCTTCACGGACCGCGAAGAGGTCGTCAAGGTGCAGACCTACCTCGCCTCCGGCGAGTGGGCCAACAGCAAGGCCAAGCTCGGCGACTGGATCTCGGCCAACAAGAAGCTGGACGTCAGCGCCGTGACCGGCACGATCGACAAGCTGTCGGTGACGCTCCTGCAGGACCCGGCCACCGTGGCCCGGTTCGACGGCTCGGACCTGATGCCCGCCCAGGTCGGCTCGAAGTCCTTCTGGACCGGCATGACCGACTGGATCAACGGCACCAAGGACACGAAGACGACGCTGGACTACATCGAGAACAGCTGGCCCAAGTAGTGAACTGAGATCCGGGTCCGGCGCCACTCACCGCGGCGCCGGACCCGGCTGGTCGGAGGGCACCCCCATGGAATATGACTTCTCCGAAGACGTCGCCAAGATCTGGCCGGCGCTCATGTTCATGGCCGGCTTCGCCGTGGTCGTCGGCGCGTTGCTGTTCGTGCTCGACATCCTGCCCCGGTGGGGTAAGGGCAAGGAACGGCTGCAGATGGCCGGCTTCCTCGGTCCGGCGCTGATCCTGCTTTGCCTCGGCCTGGTGTACCCGCTCATTCGCACCGTCTACCTGTCGTTCTTCAACGCCGAGGGCGATCAGTTCGTCGGGGTCGACAACTACAGCTGGATCTTCACCAACGACGACACGCTGCTGATGCTGCGAAACACGCTCTTCTGGGTCGTGTGCGTGCCGCTGGTGTCGACGGCGTTCGGCCTCGTCTACGCGGTGCTGGTCGACAAGGCCCGCGGTGAGGGTATCGCCAAGTCCCTGATCTTCATGCCGATGGCGATCTCGCTCGTCGGCGCGTCGATCATCTGGAAGTTCATGTACGCCTTCCGCGAGGCGGGCCAGGACCAGATCGGCCTGCTCAACCAGATCCTGATCTGGCTCGGCGGCGAGCCGCGGCAGTTCCTGAGCACCGCCCCGAGCAACACGTTCTTCATGATCATCATGCTGATCTGGATCCAGGCCGGCTTCTCGATGGTCATCCTCTCCGCCGCGATCAAGGCGATCCCGTCCGAGATCGTCGAGGCGGCCCGGCTCGACGGTGCCAACCCGTGGCAGATGTTCTGGCGGGTCACACTGCCGACCATCCGCCCCGCCGTCGTCGTCGTGGTCGTCACTATCACCATCGCCACCCTGAAGGTCTTCGACATCGTCCGCACCTCGACCGGTGGTCAGTTCGAAAGCAACGTGCTCGCCCTGGAGATGTACAACCAGGCGTTCCGGTCCTACGACAGCGGCAAGGGCTCCGCGCTCGCGGTGCTGCTGTTCGTCCTGGTCGTCCCGATCGTCATCTACCAGGTCCGGCAGCTGCGGTACCGAACGGAGGTCCGATGAGCAGCACCGTCAGCACCGACGCTCCCAAGGCCGGCCGGCTCGAGCGGGGCGCGCCCGACACGATGGCCGGCCGCGTGGCGCGCAAGCTCGGCACCCGCGTCGCCAGCGTCGTCTCGATCATCATCGCGCTCGTCTGGACGATCCCGACCTTCGGCCTGTTCATATCGTCGCTGCGTCCCGAGGGCGACATCAAGACCACCGGCTGGTGGACCTTCTTCAAGAACCCGTCGATGACCCTGGACAACTACCACGAGGTCGTCTTCGGCACCGCGGGGACGTCCGGCCGCCTGGCCAGCTACTTCGTCAACTCGCTCGTCATCACGCTGCCGGCCGTACTGTTCTCGGTCAGCCTGGCGGCGATGGCGGCGTACGCGCTGTCCTGGCTGAACTTCCGCGGCCGCGACTGGATCTTCATCGGCGTCTTCGCCCTGCAGATCGTGCCGCTGCAGATGGCGCTGATCCCGCTGCTGAAGCTGCTGCACAACTACACCGAGTGGGGCGGCGGCTTCTTCGCGGTCTGGTTCGCGCACACCTGTTTCGGTCTCCCGCTGGGCGTGTTCCTCTTGCACAACTTCATGTCGGAGCTGCCGAAGGACCTCTTCGAGGCGGCCCGGGTCGACGGCGCGGGCCCGGCGATGGTGTTCCGGCGCATCGTGCTGCCGCTCGTCACGCCGGCGCTCGCCTCGCTGACCATCTTCCAGTTCCTCTGGATCTGGAACGACCTGCTGGTGGCCCTGGTCTTCACCTCGGGGCCGGGCACCCGCCCGCTGACCGTGCGGCTCGCCGAGCTCGCCGGCACGCGGGGCAACGACTGGCAGCGGCTGACCTCCGGCGCGTTCGTGTCGATGCTCATCCCGCTGATCGTGTTCCTTTCCCTGCAACGCTATTTCGTACGCGGCCTGCTGGCCGGTGGAGTCAAGGGGTGAGTCCGCTGCTGTGGTGGCGCGATGCCGTGATCTATCAGGTCTACCCGCGCTCGTTCGCCGACGCGGACGGCGACGGGATGGGGGACCTGCGCGGCATCACGTCGCGCCTCGACCACCTGGTCGAGCTGGGCGTCGACGCGCTGTGGATGTCGCCGTTCTACCCGTCCCCACAGCACGACGCGGGGTACGACGTCGCGGACTACCGTGACGTCGACCGCCGCTTCGGCACCCTCGCCGACTTCGACGCTCTCGTGGCCGCGGCCAAGGAGCGCGGCCTGCGGGTCATCGTCGACCTGGTGCCCAACCACACCTCCAGCGACCACGCGTGGTTCCAGGAGGCACTGGCTGCCGGCCCCGGCAGCGCGGCCCGCGACCGGTACCACTTCCGCAAGGGCCTCGGCGTCGACGGAGAGCTGCCGCCCAACGGCTGGCAGAGCGTCTTCGGCGGATCGGCGTGGACGCGCGTCGCCGACGGCGAGTGGTATCTGCACCTGTTCGACACCAGCCAGCCCGACCTCAACTGGGACCTTCCCGAGGTGCGGGCCATGTTCGAGGACGTGCTGCGCTTCTGGCTGGACCGCGGCGTCGACGGCTTCCGCGTGGACGTCGCGCACGGCCTGATCAAGGAGAGCGGCCTGCCCGAGTGGACCGCGGCGCAGGTGCCGATCACCAGCCCCGGCGCCGAGCACCGCACCCCGCCGATGTGGGACCAGGAGGGCGTGCACGAGGTGTACCGCTCGTGGCGGCGCATCCTCGACAGCTACCCCGGCGACCGGATGATGGTCGGCGAGGCGTGGGTCGCCCCGGCCGAGCGGCTCGCCCGGTACGTGCGCCCGGACGAGATGCACCAGGCGTTCAACTTCAACTATCTGACGGCCCCGTGGACCGCCGCCGACCAGCGCGAGGCGATCGAGGCCAGCCTGGCCGGCGTGGAGCCGGTCGGCGCCATCTGCACCTGGGTGCTGTCCAACCACGACGTGGTCCGCCACGCCAGCCGGCTCGGCTTCGCGTCCGGCGACTCCACGCAGGGCGGCATCGGCGAGGACGACCCGCAGCCGGACGAGGCCCTCGGCCTGCGCCGCGCCCGGGCGGCCACGATGCTGATGCTGTCGCTGCCCGGGTCGGCGTACCTGTACCAGGGCGAGGAGCTCGGCCTGCCCGAGCACACCACGCTGCCCGACGACGTGCGCCAGGACCCGACCTGGTTCCGCTCCGGGCACGAGGTCCGCGGCCGCGACGGATGCCGCGTGCCGATCCCGTGGGAGGCGGACGCCCCCGCGTACGGCTTCGGCCCGGGCGGAGATCCGTGGCTGCCGCAGCCGTCGGACTGGGCCCGCTTCGCCGCCGACCGGGAGCGGGGCGTGCCGGGCTCGACGCTGTCGATGTACACCGAGGCCCTGCGCCTGCGCCGCAAGCACGGGCTGGGTCAAGGTACCGTCGAATGGCACAATGCGGCCGACGCGATCGACTTCCGCAACGGCTCGGTCCGGGTGATCACCAACTTCGGCAAGGTCCCCGCCCCGCTGCCGCCGGGCGAGGTCCTGCTGGCCAGCGGCGACCTGGCCGCGGACGGCACTCTCCCCCCGGACACCACCGCCTGGCTGCGCGCATGACCAACCGGGGCGTGACAGCCCCGGTTACCGTCTAAACCATGAGCGCACTCATCGCCCTGGTCTACAGCTACCTCAGCCCGGCGACCCTGGACGCCCTGGACACCGGGCTGGAGCTCGAACGGCGTCGCCGCGGCTTCAGCGGCAGCCTGATCGGCGCCTGCTGCTGCGCCGTGGTCGTGGGCATCGCGGTCGTGGTCCTCGTGATCGTCATGCGCCGGCGTCGCCCGCGGGCTTGATTTCGCCGCCACCCTACCGATGGGGGGATTGCGACCCCTTCCGGAAGGGCATCATGCGGTCATGGCGCGAGTCCTGCTCATCGACAACGACGCGGAGATCCGTGAAACGACCGCCATCCGACTGCAGATCGGCGGCCATCACGTGATCTCCGCCGCCAGCCCGCAGGAGGCCCTGAGCGTGGCGGCGGACCATCCCCGCTTCGACGTGGCCGTGCTGGACCTGCACCTGCCCCGCGCGGACGGCGACGAACTGCTGGCGCTGCTGCGCCACAACAGCGCCACGGCGGATCTGCCGGTGGTCTTCTACAGCTCGAACGCGCCGCACGCGACGTCGGTGCACGGGTTGTCGCTGGCCGATTCCCGGCTGACGAAGGGCCGCCCGCTCAACAGCCTGCTCGCCACCATCAGTTGCCTTTCGAACTAGCGATGCTTCACTCGGGCCCGCGTCACCTGGGGACCGTCCCTCCCGCGAGACAGCGGTCGGCCCTGGCGGGCCTCCCTGCCAGGGCCGTGGGCGCAAGAACCAGTAACAATCGGCGCACAGGACGCAGGGTTCACGGTGGTTGGGCCGACTCGGCGGATCACCCAGACATGAGTAGCTATTTCTGAGTTTTCGCAGGTCAGGGGCGGGTAGGCTTCCCACCGGGCGCGGCGCCGCGGCAGAGCGGCGACAGGGACGGGGCGTTTCGGACGCACCGGAACAACGCGCCGACCGAAGGGGGTGTCCGCTTGATGCGGATCGATTCGCGGATCGGGTGCAACGCCGGGCGCATCGCCGGCCGAGTGGAAGGCTACGGCCATGTGGCCGCCTGAACACGAGCGCTTCGCGGACCGTTCGGCCGCGGGACGCATGCTCGGCACCGCCGTCGCGGAACACTTGCGGCAGATCGGAACGGGCGCCGCGCACGACGCCGCGGACATGGACGCGGCGCGGACGCGCGCTCCGCTGGTGCTGGCGCTGCCGAGGGGTGGGGTGCCGGTCGGCGTCGCGGTGGCCGAGGCCATCGAGGCGGAGTTCGACCTGATCATCTCGCGCAAGATCGGCCTGCCCTGGCAGGCGGACCACGGGGTCGGCGCCATCGCCGAGAACGGGCCCGCCGTGTTCGACCTGAGCGCGGTCGCGGCCGCGGGGCTCTGCGTCAGCGACCTGTCCCCGGCGGTACAGCGCGAGCGAGTCGAGCTGCGCCGGCGCCAGGAGCGCTATCGTGGCGCCCGGCCCGCCCCGGACGTTGCCGGGCGCGTGGTCGTGGTCGTGGACGACGGGCTCGCCACCGGGGTGACCGCCCGGGCCGCGGTCCGCGCGCTGCGGGCCGGCAAGCCGGCGCACCTGGTCTTCGCCGCTCCCGTGTGCGCGGCGGAGTCGGTCGACCTGCTCACCTCCGACGTGGACGCGGTCCTGGACATTCACAGCCCGCGCGAGTTCCACGCCCTGGGGCTGTACTACAGCGACTTCACCCCATTGACCGACGCCCACGTCCTGCAGATGTGCACGCGAATGTGGGAGGCGACCAAGGTGCCCGCCCCGGTGTGAACCACGTATGGACCACGGTGCGAAGCACGAGTTTTCGCACCCGTCGCGATCCCGGCACCGAGAAGGTGCCGGGATCGCGGTGTTTATAACGCCGGGGGTGGGTAGAGCATCACCCTATGAGGGCGGAAGATCTGCGGGCCCGCGTCGAGCGGCGGGGGGATGCCACGGTCGTGCGCCTCGACGGGGTGCTGGATGTGGACAGCTCGCCGTCGTTGCGCTCGGCGGTCCTCGCCTGCCTGGCCGCGGAACCCTCCGTGATCGTGCTCGACGTCGCCGACCTGCGCCACCGCGACGACGTGGCGCTGACCGTGCTGCCGGCGCTCGCCCAGCACGCCGCCGCCTGGCCGGGCAGCGCGATGACGCTGGCGGCCGCGCCCCCGCCGCTGGCCTCGGCGCTGGACCGGATGGCGGTCGCCCGGCTGGTACCGGTGTTTCCGACGACCGACGCCGCCCTGGCCAACGCGTCCGGCGCGGGCGAGCGGCTGCGCGTGCGGCTGCAGCCGATGCTGGACGCGACCGCGGCGGCCCGGCATCTGGTCGGCCGCGCCTGCGTGCGGTGGGGCGTCGACCGCGTCCGCGACGTCGCCGAGCTGGTCGTGACCGAGCTGGTGAGCAACGTGCTGCGCCACGCCGGCACCGAGATGGAGGTCGGCGTCGCCCGCGATCGGCGCCTGCTGCACGTGTCCGTGCGCGACCATGGCCCCGGCATGCCCCGCCTCGGCGGACGCGCTCACAAAGCCTACGAAGAAGCCTACGAAGCGGAACGGGGGTATGGGGCCGAACCGGCCTGGGACGAGGAGCAGGAAAAGGATGAGGGGCGGGAAAAAGACGAGAGAAAGGATGAGTGGCAGGGCGGCGGCATGCCGCGCGAGGATGGGCGTGGGCTGCTGGTGGTGAGCGCACTGACGCACGCATGGGGGTGCACCCCGGTGCCCGACGGAAAGGTGGTCTGGGCGACATTGCGCATTTAAAAGCTCACCCAGGAAGTCATCCTTTCGCTTTGAAAATGGGCGCGAATTGGTGCGTACAGTGATCCGGAAAGCAAATCCGCCTGACTGATTAGGGGGAGTCTCCGCCATGGAGACAATGCCTACGGATTCGGTACCTGCACTGGACATCTGGCGGAATGGGGACGACGAGGTCCTGCGTCCCTCCGGAATCCTCGACTATGCGGCGAGCGTCGGCCTGCGGGTCGCGCTTTCCCGACGGCTCGACGCCGGCCAGCTGAACCTGACCGTCGACCTGTCCCGGCTGCGCCTGCTGGACTGCGCCGCGGCGGACACGCTGCTGCACGCCCAGTCCGAGGCCCAGGAGCGCGGCGGCGCCCTGCGCGCACCCGGCGCGAGCGACCTCGTCCTGGATGTGCTAGAGATCATCGGCGCGGCGAAGCAACTACGCGCGTACGACGATCCGCCGCCGGGCGCGCCCCCGGGGCAGGGGGAAGAGGCGGAGAACGCCGAGCCGCCCAGCCAATGGACCACGGTCAACGAGCTGCTGCGCCAGGCCGCGGCGATGGACCGCACCGACCCGCGGCGGGGCGCGCTGCGCGACCGCGCGGTCACGCACAGCCTGCCGCTGGCCGACCGGCTGGCCCGCCGCTTCCACGGCATGGGGGAGTCACCCGCGGACCTCAGCCAGGTCGCCGCGCTCGGGCTGATGAAGGCGATCGAGGGCTTCGACCCGGACTACGGCACCGACTTCGGCGGCTACGCCACCCCGACGATCGTGGGGGAGCTGAAGCGGTACTTCCGCGACAAGGGCTGGGGCGTGCACGTCCCACGCCGGCTGCAGGAGCTGCGCATCGAGATCAACCGCGTGCGCGACTCGCTGGGCCAGCGGCTGGGCCGCTCGCCCACTCCCAAGGACGTGGCGAGCCACCTCGGCATCGACGAGGAGCAGGTGCTCGAGGCGCTGGTGGCCTCCTCGGCGTACCGCCCGGTGTCGCTCTTCGCCCCCCTCGGCGGCGACGACGACGCCGGCACCCTGGCCGACGTGCTCGGCGACGACGACCGCGACATCGACGGCGTCGAGTTCCGGCAGGCGATCAAGCCGCTGATCGCCCGCCTGCCCGAGCGCGAGCGGCGGATCCTGTCCCTGCGCTTCTACGGCAACCGCACCCAGGCACAGATCGCCGCCGACCTGGGCATCTCCCAGATGCACGTGTCGCGGCTGCTCAGCCGGACCCTGGATGGGCTGCGCAGGGCGCTGCTCGACGGTTGAGATCACCTCACGACGGGTAGTAGGCCCCCCGGTTCGACGAAAGGGGAGCCGTGACAGAGCTCCACACCGTGGAGATCGCCGCGGTGCTGCGCCAGCTGACCGCGAGACTGATCGCCAGCGACGACCTCGACGAGGCACTGGAGGACCTCGCCGAGACGGCCGCCGACCTGGTGGAGGGCGCGTCCTGGTGCGCGGTCACGCTGGTCCGCTCGGGCGGGCCGTCCACGGCGGCGGCATCGTCCGGGTTGCCGGAGTCGCTGCTCGACAGTCAGTACGGCAGCGGCGCCGGCCCCTCCATGGAGGCGATCCGCGCCCGGGACCTCGTCCACAGCGACGACCTGGCGGCCGACTCCCGCTGGCCGCAGTGGCGACCCCACGCGCTGGCGGCGGGGGTCAAGGCGGTGCTGGCCGTGCCCGTCGACATCGACGAGCACGTGATCGGCGCGCTGACCGTCTACACCGCTGAGCCCGGGAGCTTCACCAGCGACGTCGGGCTGACCGCGATGCTCGTCGCCGAGCATGCCGGGCTGCTGCTGTCCGCCGTGCTCGACCGCGGCCGCCGCGCGGACGTGCACGCCGAACTGACCGAGGCGCTCGCCGACGGCGAGACGGTCAACCGCGCCGTCGGCATCATGATGGTCCAGCGCGCCTGCTCCGCCGAGGCCGCGCTGGACGTGCTGCGCAGCACCGCCCGCCGGCTCGACCTGCCGCTGACCACGGTCGCCGGCCGCCTGGTGCAGACGGTCGAGCGCCGGGTCAGCCCTTGACGGTCAGGATGGGGCGCAGCTCGACCACCGGCTCGGCGACGCCCGCGGTGCGCAGGCTCTCCACCACCGGGCGCACCTCCTTGTACGCCCACGGCGCCTCCTGCTTGAGGTCGCGCCGCCACGCGGCGATGATGTCGCGGCGCGTCGCCACCGCGGGGTCGCGATGGTTGAGCGGGGTGACCACCCGGAACTCGCGCAGGAACTCGTCGAGCTCGGCGTCGCTGCCCCGGGCCGCCGCGCCGCGCGGCACGCTGCGCCCGGCGCCGTGGCAGGCGCTGCCCAGCGCCCGCTCGTTGCCCAGGCCGCGCAGCAGGTAGCTCGGCGCGCCCATCGAGCCGGGCACGATGACCGGCTCGCCCCACCCATCGGCGCTCGTCCCGGCCGGCGTGGCGCCCTTGCGGTGCAGGACCACCCCGTCCGGGTGATCGCCCGCGTCGCCGCCGGGCCACAGCAGGTTGTGCGGCGCGTCGTACACCAGCCGGGCGTCCAGCTCGCCCACCGCGGCGGTCAGGCCCGCCCGCAGCATGAGCGCGAGGAAGTACCGGTTGCCGATCGCGAAGTTGGCAGCGTTGGCGAAGGCCGTGAGGTACCGCCGCCGGCTCTTCTCCGTGCGCTCGTCCAGCAGCATGGGCAGGATCCGGTTCTCGGGCATCGGCACGCCCGCGGGCCACGCCTTCTTCGCCAGATCCCGCCCGGTCGCGCCGGCCTGGTGGCCCAGCGACAGCGAGCCGCTGTGCACCATCGCCACCACCCGCCCGGGCGCGAGGCCCCACGCGTAGGCGGCCGGCCCGTCGTGCACTGCCGAGACGTACTGCAGCTCCGCGAAGTGGTTGCCCCCGCCGACCCCGCCGATGATGCTGTCGTAGCTCACCCCGCCGCCGCTGCCGACCCAGTCCCGGAACTCCTCGGCGGAGTCCGCGGCGAACCCGCTCGCGTGCAGCCGGTCGGCGTCGCGCACGTGCGGGCCGAGGGGCCCCTCGGCGAGCAGGCCCGGCAGGCCCGCACGCAGCAGGCCCTCGCGCTGGGCCGGGGTGAGACCGATGCGCCGCCCGCCCTCGAAGAACAGGTGCCGCAGCCGGCGCTCGAGCTCGTCGAGGCGGGGCCGCACCCGGTCGACCGTGAGCGAGGTGACCTCGACCCGCATGCCACAGTTGATGTCGTTGCCGACCGCCTGCGGGATCAGCGCGCCGGAGGTCTGCAGGACGGTGCCGATCGGGATGCCGGCGCCCTTGTGGAAGTCCGGGGTGCACACCACCCGCTCGATGCGCGGCTCCCGCGCGAGGCCCGGGATGGCGCCGGCCAGCGTGCTCAGGGTCCGCGCGGTGTCGAGCACGGTCAGCAGCTCGTCGATCGCGGCCGGCTCGATGGGCACGCCGGGCCCGGCGCAGATCTCGACCGGAACGTCGTAGGGGTTGGGCAGCGTGGTCCAGGACTCGTCGAGCCGGACGAGGCGAGGGTCGGTCCGTTTGGTCATCGTCCGCCGAGGGTAGCCGCGGGGGTGGTTGGACAGCGATCGATTTAGAGCGTGATGGTCCAGGCGTCCAGGTATCCGGCGCCGCCCTGGTAGGCGTCGCGCACCCGCAGCTTCCAGACGCCGGTGCGCTGCCGGTTGGCCAGGTTCACGGTGTACACCGCGTCGAGGTTCGCCGCCCGGTCGCGCCGGTTGGCGGCCTTGAGCCGCTTCGCCGAGCCGTTCGGCGCGATCAGCTCGACGACCAGGTCGCCGCGCTTCGGGTGCACCACGTGGACCTCGACCCGGGCGGCGCGCGAGGCCTTGCCGGCGCAGCCGGTCACCGTCACCGCGGTCGTCGCGCTGCCGCGGTCGCGGATCGCCGCGTCGGTGCCGTTGGACCGCACGTTGCACGGCGCGGCCACGGGCGTCGCCGCGGGCGCGGCGACCGGGCTCGCGGCGGGTGCCGCGGGCGGCGCGCTCTCCGGCGCCGGCTGGACGACCGGCGTGCCGACGGTGACGAGCAGCCGGTTCGGCGAGCCCGAGCCCGGGCCGGCGACGGCGCCCTTGACCGAGGCGGCGACGAGCGTGTCGCGCACCTGCCCCGGGGTCGCCTGCGGGTCCGCCGCGAGGACGAGCGCCGCCGCGCCGGCGACGTGCGGTGCGGCCATCGAGGTGCCGCTCATCACCGCGGTGCCGGTGTCGGAGGCGTTGCTCGCGCTGGTGATCCCCACGCCCGGGGCGAAGAGGTCCAGGCACGAGCCGTAGTTGGAGAACGTGGCGCGCGCGTCGTCGCGGTCGGTCGCCCCGACGGTGATCGCCTCGGCGGTGCGGGCCGGCGAGACGCCGCACGCGTCGGCGCCCGCGTTGCCGGCCGCGACCGCGAACGTGATGCCGGACGCGATCGAGTTGCGCACCGCCTGGTCCACGGAGCCGTCCGCGTCGCCGCCGAGGCTCATGTTGACGACCGCGGGCCGGTGCGCGTTCGCGGTGATCCAGTCGATGCCCGCGATGATGCCGGAGTAGCTGCCCGAGCCGTCGCAGCCGAGGACCCGCACGCCGACCAGGGACACGGCCTTGGCCACGCCGTACGTGGCGCCGCCGATCGTCCCGGCGACGTGCGTGCCGTGGCCGTGGCAGTCGCTCGCGTCGGTGTCGTTGTCCACGAAGTCGTACCCCGAGCGGGCCCGCCCGCCGAACTCCGCGTGCGTCGTGCGGATGCCGGTGTCGAGCACGTACGTCGTGACGTTCGAGGCCGTCGTCGTGTACGTGTAGGCCCCGTCCAGCGGCCGGTACTGCTGGTCGATGCGGTCCAGCCCCCACGGCGCGTCCGCCTGGGTGTCCGCCACCCGCACCGTCCGGTCCTGCTGCACGTAGTCCACCAGCGGGTTCGCCGCGAGCCGCCGCGCGCCCCGCTCGGTGAGCTGGGCCGAGAAGCCCTTGATCGTCTTGCTGAACGAGCGCCGCACCTGCCCGCCGAACTGCCCCGCCAGCCGGCTCGCGTCCGCCGCGGTCGAGCTCGCCGCCGCGGAGTCCTTGAACACCACGATGTAGCGGTCCCGGATCGTGCCGGCCTCGTTCGCTCCGAGGATCGTCCCCTCGGGCGCGGCGACGGCGGGCGTGCCGAAGACGGCGAGCCCGCCGGTGGCCGCGACCGCGATCAGGGTGGCACGGAGGGAAGCGCGCATCGGCGAGGACTCCTTCGGGTCGGGCGGACCGGGACCACTCCAGGCTCGGGACAACGCGGTGCACCCGCGGTTCGCCACCCGTTGCCGAGGGGTTGCGGCGACGCCTTTTCGCCGGATTTATCCGCCACTTCGTGACGGATAAATCCGATATTTCGGTTATGCGCGGTTTATTGGCCGAGGGTGATGCGACGGTCCTGCGAGACTGGGCGCATGGAGTCCTCGCTGGCCGTGTTCGACATCGACGGGGTGGTCGCCGACGTGCGGCACCGGCTGAAGTACCTGGACCGCCGGCCCAAGGACTGGAACCGGTTCTTCGCCGCGGCCGGCCGCGACCCTGTGCTGGCCGAGGGCGTCGAGCTGGCCCGGGAGTACGCGCGGCACCACGTGCTGGTCTGGCTCACCGGGCGGCCGGAGCACCTGCGTGACGTCACCGCCGCGTGGCTGGGCGCCGCCGGCCTGCCCGCCGAGCTGCTCTTCATGCGGCCGGCCAACGACCGCCGGCCCGCGCGCGACTTCAAGTCCCGCGAGCTCGCGCGGCTCTCCCGCGAGTCGCCGATCGAGCTCGTCGTCGACGACGACCCCGAGGTGGTGGAGCGGCTGCGCGGGCTCGGATACGCGGTGCGCCTCGCCGACTGGGTGCCGCACTCCTCGACGCTGCGCACCGCCCAGGAGCGCGAGGGCCGGACCTGACCGGGTCCAGCCGCAGCCGGCCTTCGGTCAGGTGGTCAGGGCCGGGGTCGTCGAGGGCCGCGACAGCAGCTCGGTCAGGCGCGGGGCCGGCAGCGGGCGGGCGAACAGGAAGCCCTGCGCCAGGCCGCAGTCGAGCTCGCGCAGCACGCTCGCCTGGCCGGCGGTCTCCACGCCCTCGGCGACCGGCTGGAGGTACATGCTGCGGGCGAGCTCCACCACCGCCCGGAACAGCGCCTTGTCCTGACGCTCCTCGATGCGCGACACGAAGGCGCGGTCGATCTTGAGTACGTCGATCGGCAGCGTCCGCAGGTAGGCCAGCGACGAGTACCCGGTCCCGAAGTCGTCGATGGCGATGCGGATGCCGAACGCGCGCAGGCGGGCCAGGCGGCGGCTCACCTCGGCCGTCTCCTCGATCGAGGCGGTCACCAGGACGGTCTCGGTGATCTCCAGCACCAGCGCGGCGCCGGGCAGGCCGGTGCGCCGGAGCACGGCCAGGACGTCATCGGCGAACCGCGGGTCGCTCAGCTGGCGGCCGGAGACGTTGACGGTGACCGAGATCCCGTGCTCCTCGTGCCACGCCTTCGCGTCGGTGCACGCCCGATCGAGCGCCCAGGCGCCGAGCCGGCCGATGAGGCCGATCTCCTCGGCGATGGGCACGAACTCAGCCGGCGATACCGGCGTGCCGTCCGGGGCGGTGAAGCGCAGCAGCGCCTCGACCGCGGTGACGCGCGTCGAGTGGACGTCGACCACCGGCTGGTAGTGCATGGCGAAGCCGGTGCCGGCCTCGACGGCCGAGCGCAGCTGGTCGGCGAGCATGGTGTGCGCGACGTGCGCCTCGCGCAGGCCGGGGTGGTAGCGCATCGCCCGGTTGCGGCCGGCGTCCTTCGCCGCGTAGAGGGCGATGTCCGCGCTCTGCAGCGCCTCGCCGGTGGTCGCGGGGGTGCCGGCGTACACCCCGATGCTCGCGCTGATGCGCTGCTCGCGGCCGGCCACGCGGTACGGCAGGCCCAGCTCCCGGACGAGCGCCGCGGACAGCTCGTCGAGCGCGGCCGGCGGGCAGATGACCGCGAACTCGTCGCCGCCGAGCCGGGCGAGCAGGCAGCCGGGGTCCACGATGGCGCGCAGCCGCGCGGCGGCGCTCAGCAGCAGCTCGTCGCCGGCCGGGTGACCGAGGGTGTCGTTGACGTCCTTGAACCCGTCGAGGTCGATGATGAGCAGCCCGACCTCGCCGGAGGCGTCGATGCCGGCCTGCAGGCTGCTTCGGAACAGCTCGCGGTTGGCCAGGCCGGTGAGCACGTCGTGCTGGGCGCGGAAGGCGAGCTCCTGCTGCAGCCGGACGCGGTCGCGCAGCGCGCGGCCGAGGCGCAGCACCATCGCGACCATCAGCGCGGCGGTCAGGATCGTCGGCACCAGCGCGTGCTGCCACGAGTTGACGCCCCGGCGCACGAACAGGTCGACGATGGCCATGCAGGGGCCGAGCAGCGCCAGCGCGATGAACCCGCCGATGGGGGTGCCGTGGCCCTCGGCGGTCGCACGCGGCCGCTCCGCGACGGTGCGGACGTCGGGGTGCAGCAGCGCGGCCGCGAGCAGGAGCGTCCAGGCCAGCCAGCCCGCCGAGGTGATCCAGCCGCGCACCTCGGCGCCGCGGCCGATGACGAGCATCGCCACGTACGTCGAGTCGGTGAGCACCATGGTGGTGCCCGAGCCGATGGTCAGCAGCGCGGCGACGCCGCCGCTCACCGCGAACGCGACCCGCAGCAGCAGCGCGACGAGCAGCAACTGGCCCGCGGCGAGGCCGGTGATGCCGATCGTGGCCAGGCCGTCGAGGTCGCCGCGGTGCAGCAGGGGGTACAGCACCAGGGCCCACGTCAGCTGCGCGATGCCCAGCATGACGATGACGGCGTCCAGCAGCCGCGTGGAGGTCCACGGACGCAGCCGGCGGGCGAGCAGCCACAGCCCGGCCGCGGTCAGCGGGTAGCAGAGCAGGCATCCGGACCGGACCGCCAACGGCGCGTCCGGCACCAGCGCGGTGGCCACGGTGCTCGCCGCGGACGCGCACACCCCGGCCAGCAGCAGCCACCAGGCCGCGGCCGGCTCGGGCCGGTGGCGGCGCAGCCCGGCGACGGCGGCGGCGACGCAGCCGAGCAGCACCACGAGCATCGGCAGCCCGTCGCCGTCGGGCGAGAGGCCGGCGGCGACCGCCGACGCCACCACGGCGCACACGAGGAACCACAGCCAGATTCGCACTCACTCATTCACCGGGACGCGCGGTGCAGGCCAGTTGCGCCGCGGGGTGCAAGGAGGCGCTCCGGGCGGGTCGTGTAAGCCGCGCCGAAGGCCACCGTGCGGGCGCTTTGATCCACTTATAGTGGCATTTATGACTTTCCGCCGCGATCGCGGGACGCGGCTGATCCTGGCGGTCGCGGTACTGCTGCTGCTCGGCGGGCTGGCCACGGCCGGGACGGCCGCGCGGACCTGGTGGTGGCGCGCCCGGGAGACCGGCGGCGCGCAGCAGCGCCTGTCGCAGAGCCTCGACGAGCGGTGGGCCGCGCGCGGGAGCGACCTACCGGAGGCCGCCGGGCGCGGCCCGGCCGCAATGCCCTTCGGCGGAGCCCGCGGAACCACGGACCCCGGCGACGGCACCCCCCTGGCCCGCCTGCACCTGCCCACGCTCGGGCTCGACCTCGTCGTGGTCGACGGGGCCGACGACGCCGATCTGCGGCTCGGCCCGGGCTACATCCCGGGCACCGCGCCGATCGGCGCGGCGGGCAACACCGGCATCGCCGGGCACCGGCAGCCCGGCGTCTTCTGGAGCCTCGACCGCCTCGGCATCGGCGCGCCCGTGGTGCTGGAGACCCGCGACACCTGGTTCGTCTACCGCGTCATCGAGGCCAAGGTGGTCCGGCCCGAGGCGCGCGAGGTGCTCGACCCGCCGCCGCCCGGGGCGAGCCCGCTGCTGACGCTGGTGACGTGTGAGCCGCGGCTGACCACCGCCCGGCGGCTGATTCGCCAGGCCACGCTCGTACGCCGCGATCCGCACGGCGGCCCGAGACCCGCCGAACTGGCCTGACAGCGGACTTCCGCCGCGTGATGGCAGGCCCGCCCCAATCGCACCGAATCTCCTTCACCGGCCATCGTGGGTGCCGATTGTCCCGGTGGGTGCGGGCCGCGGGGTTCGTCCCGATGCGTGTCGTGTCCCCGCGCGGGGTCGAAAGGAGCGCCTGGCCGTGAGCGATTTGGGTGACATCGTCCAGGAGTTTCTCGTGGAGTCCCATGAGAACCTCGATCAACTGGACCGCGACCTCGTCGCGCTCGAGGCCAAGCCGGGCTCGCGCGACCTGCTCTCGTCGATCTTCCGGACGATCCACACGATCAAGGGGACCTCGGGCTTCCTGGCGTTCAACCGCCTCGAGCGCGTGACGCACGTCGGCGAGTCGCTGCTGTCGCGGCTGCGCGACGGAGCGCAGGCGATGACCCCCGCCACCACCGACGCGCTGCTGCGCATGGTCGACACCGTCCGCGTGCTGCTGTCCGAGATCGAGGAGAACGGCCAGGAACTCCCGGGCGACGACTCCGAGGTGGTCGCCGCCGTCAACGCCTGCATCACCGACGGCTCGGCGCCGGCTCCCACCGCGCCGTCCGCGGCCCCAGCTGCCGTAGCTCCAGCTGCCGCGGCTCCGCTCGCCGCGGCTCCGCCTGCGCCGGCCCCGCCTGCCGCGGCCTCACCCGCGCCAGCTCCGCCTGCTGCGGCCCCATCCGCGCCGGCCCCGCCCGCGCTGGTGGTCACCGAGGCCGTCGCGATCGAGCCGGCCGTCGTGGTCGTCGAGATGCCCGCGTCTTCCGCCGCCCCGTCGCCCGGCACTGCGGCCCCGTCGCCCGGCACTGCCGCCGCACCGCCCGAGACGCCCACTCCCGCCGCGCCCGCGTCCACTCCCGCCGCTCCCGCGCCCACCGCCGCCACCGCTCCCACCGCTCCCACCGGTTCCACCGCTCCCACCGCCGCTGCCGCTCCCGCCGTGCCTGCCGCCCCTGCCGTGTCGACCGCGTCCGTCGCGCCGACCGCGTCCGCCGCCGAAGCCGTGCCTGCCCCTGCGGCTTCACCCGCCCCAGCCGCCGCGGTCGAGGCGCCCGCCGCTGCCGCGCCCGCCGGTGGGGTCATGGCGCCCGCCGGTGGGATCGAGGCACCCGCCGCTACCCCGGCCGCCGGTGGGGTCAGGCCGCCCGCCGCCGCGCCCGTCGCTGCGGTCAAGGCGCCCGCCGCGCCGGGAGAGGCCAAGCCGGCCGCCGGGGAGCCGGGCGAGGACGCGGTGTCCCGGCGCAGCGTCGCCGACCAGTCGATCCGCGTCGACGTCGACCTGCTCGACAAGCTGATGAACCTCGTCGGCGAGCTGGTGCTGACCCGCAACCAGCTGGTCCGGGCGATCGGCTCGGTGGCCGACCCGGCCATGACCCGCACCGGCCAGCGGCTCAACCTCATCACCTCCGAGCTGCAGGAATCCGTGATGAAGACCCGCATGCAGGCGATCGACCACCTGTGGTCGAAGCTGCCCCGGGTCGTGCGCGACCTCTCCTCGACCTTCGGCAAGCAGATCAGGCTCGCCCAGGAGGGCAAGGAGACCGAGCTCGACCGGTCGCTGCTGGAGGCGGTCAAGGACCCCCTGACGCACCTGGTGCGCAACGCGGTCGACCACGGTATCGAGACTCCGGACGATCGCGTCGCCACCGGCAAGCCCGCCGAGGGCGTGCTGACGCTGCGGGCGTACCACGAGGGCGGCCACGTCATCGTGGAGGTGCGCGACGACGGCGCCGGCATCGACCCGGACAAGATCGCCCGGATCGCCGTGGAGAAGGGGCTCGTCTCGCGCGACCAGCTCGTCGCGATGGACCGGCGCGAGATCCTCGCCCTGGTCTTCCGGCCCGGCTTCTCGACCGCGAAGGCGGTCACCAACGTCTCCGGCCGCGGCGTCGGCATGGACGTGGTGAAGACGAACATCGAGCGCATCGGCGGCGCCGTCGACGTCGAGTCCGTCGTCGGGCAGGGCACCACCTGGCGCCTCACGATCCCGCTGACGCTGGCCATCATCCAGGCCCTCACGATCGAGTGCGGGGCGGAGCGGTACGTCATCCCGCAGGTCGCCGTGCACGAGCTGGTCTATCTCGACGGCCAGTCGGGCCGGGTGGTCGAGCACGCGATGGGCGCGCCCGTCTACCGGCTGCGGGGCAAGCTGCTGCCGCTGGTGTACCTCGACGACACGCTCGGCCTGGCCCGCGACGGCAAGCACGACACCGATGTCTACGTCGCGGTCCTGCAGGCCGAGGGCAAGCGGTTCGGCCTCGTCGTCGACCGCGTGCGCAACACCGAGGAGGTCGTGGTCAAGCCGCTGACCTCGCGGTTCAAGGACATCGGCGTCTACGCCGGTGCCACCCTGCTCGGTGACGGCCGGGTCGCGCTGATCCTCGACGTCGCCTCGCTCGCCCGCCGGGCCCACCTGGCCGCCGGGGGCGAACGCGCCGAGACCGACACGACCGTGCGCCGCGGCGGCGACAACGCCGATCGGCTGCTGATCGCCGGCGTCGGGGGCCGGCGCGTGGCCATCCCGCTGGACATGGTCACCCGGCTCGAGGAGTTTCCGGTCGAGCGCATCGAGCGCACCGGCAGTCGCGAGGTGGTGCAGTACCGCGACCAGATCCTGCCGGTGCTGCGCCTGTCGCACCTGCTCGGCGCCTACGAGACGGAGCCCGGCCCGACCGTGCCGGTGGTCGTCTACACCGAGAACGGGCGCTCGGTGGCGCTCGCGGTGGAGAAGATCATCGACATCGTCGAGGAGGGGCTCGACGACTCGCGCCGCGACTTCGGCGACGACGGCCTGCTCGGCTCGGCCGTCATCCAGCAGCGGGTCACCGAGCTGCTGGACGTGCGGAGGGCCATCCTCGCCGCCGACCCGTTGTTCCACACCTCGATGGACCCGTACGAGCAGCACGACCCGTACCAGGCCGGCACTGATGCCGACTTCAACTCCTACCAGCCCGCCGGAGCCTGATCCATGGCCAGCCGTCAGTACGCCACCTTCGAGGTCGCCGATCAGCTCTTCGGCCTCGACGTCGCCAAGGTCCAGGAGGTCCTCTCCTTCGACCAGTACACGCCCGTGCCCCTCGCCCCGGAGTCCGTCGGCGGCCTGTTCAACCTGCGTGGCCAGGTGATCGCCGCGGTGGACCTGCGGGTCCAGCTGGGCCTGCCGCCGCGCACCAAGAGCGCCGAGCCGGCGATGAACGTGATCGTCAAGACCGACGAGGAGTCGGTGTCGCTGCTCGTCGACCGCATCGGCGAGGTCGTGACGCTGCACGACGACACGTTCGAGCCGCCGCCGGACACCCTGCAGGGCAGGGCCCGGCACCTCATCACGGGCACGTTCAAGCTCGACGGGCGGCTCATGCTCGCCCTGGACACCTCGAAGGCCGTCAACACCAACCCGCCCGGATCCGGCGTCAACCGCGAGGAATAGGCCATGAGCTGGTTCACCAACAGAAGCGTCCGGGCCAAGGTCCTCGCGGCGATCGCGATCGGCGGCATCGTCACGCTCGTCATCACGTTCACCGGGCTCAACTCGCTGAGCAGCGCCAACGACACCATGCGGCAGTTCACGGCCAAGAACACGCAGTTCGTGGCGCTGGCGAACATGCGCCAGGGGATCGCCAGCGTCCTCGGCGCGTTCAACCCCGAGCAGCAGAAGGCCGCCACCGCCAGCCTGACCGGCGCGATCGGCCGATACCGCGCGGGCGCCCCGGCCGACCGCGCCGCCGATCTGAGCACCGTCGAGGAGTCGCTGCGGCAGTACGGCCAGATCCGCGACGGGGAGGCGGCCCAGGCCCTCGCCGCCGGCCGTCTCGACCAGTGGGTCCAGATCATGGAGACGAAGGGCCAGCCGCTGCTGACCAGCGCCATCGACGCCATCGATCGCATGCAGGCCAGGGAGGTCGCCGAGGCCGAGCAGTGGCGGGCGAGCGCGGAGAGCGACTACAAGAGCAGCCGGATGCTGATGATCCTGGCCGCCGTGATCGGGCTCATCGCCGCCTTCGGCATCGGGTTCTGGGTCACCGCGCTCGTGGTCGGGCCGCTGCGGCGGGTCTGCGACGTGCTCGCGGCGGTGGCGAACGGCGACCTGAGCACCAGGGTCGAGGTGCGCTCCGCCGACGAGGTCGGCGCGATGGCGGCGGCGCTGAACAAGGCGACCGACAGCATGCGCGACACGGTGCAGACGATGGACCAGACCGCCACCTCGCTGGCGACGTCGGCCAACCAGCTCACCGGGATCAGCGCGCAGATCGCCTCCGGCACCGGCGAGGCGAGCGACCAGGCCAACGTGGTCGCGGTCGCGGCCGAAGAGGTCTCGCGCAATGTGCAGACCGTTGCGGCCGGCGCCGACGAGATGGGGCTGTCCATCCGGGAGATCGCGCAGAACGCCAGCGAGGCGGCGAAGGTCGCGTCGCAGGCGGTCATGGCGGCGGAGTCGACCAACCAGGCGGTCAGCCGGCTGGGTGAGTCGTCGACCGAGATCGGCAACGTGGTCAAGGTGATCACCTCGATCGCCGAGCAGACCAACCTGCTGGCGCTCAACGCCACCATCGAGGCGGCGCGCGCCGGCGAGGCCGGCAAGGGCTTCGCGGTCGTGGCGAACGAGGTCAAGGAGCTGGCTCAGGAGACCGCGCGGGCGACCGAGGACATCTCCCGGCGGGTCGAGGCGATCCAGGCCGACACCACCGGCGCGGTGGCCGCGATCGGCGAGATCGGGCAGATCATCTCTCGGATCAACGACTACCAGCTGACCATCGCCTCCGCGGTGGAGGAGCAGACGGCCACGACGAACGAGATGAACCGCAGCGTCAGCGAGGCCGCGACCGGCTCCGCCGAGATCGCCACGAACGTCTCGACGGTGGCCGCGGCGGCCCAGAATACGTCACGCAACGTAGTCGATGCGCAACGCGCCGCCTCCGATCTGTCCCGAATGTCGAGCGAGATGCGCTCGCTCGTCGCCCGGTTCCGGATCTGACGGCGTACCTCTGACCCGCGGTCGGGCTACAGTGGGTGGTGACGCTGGGCTACCGCCCGGCGTCGCCACCAGCCCTTTCGGTGGACAGACCGGGGTGCAGGTGCGTTGCAGACTAGTTGCCATGTACAGCCTGGTTAGCGCCCCCGTTCTCGGCTTCGACCTCTCCCGTCTGCAGGGCGGATCGGCTGCGGCTGATGTACTGCTTCGCAGCCTGACCCTTACGCAGGGTGAACTGCCCGCGATCGCGGCGGCCCGCTCCGACGACGACCTCGACCGCGTGGACCTGTGGCGCGACGTCGACGCCGCGGCTCAGGAGCGCAGGGCGTCCGCCGCCGCCGGCACCCTGGCCGTCATCGAGCGCGCGCCCCTGGGCACGCTCGACGGGCTGCTGCACTGCCTGCGGTACGACGTCCTGGACTGGACCTGGGGCAACCGCCCGGCCCAGCAGGCCACCATGCCCGCGCCGCATGTCCGCACGCCGCGCCAGCGGCAGAGCCCGGTCGCCAGCAAGGCCACCGGCGTGCTCTCCGACGCCGCCGCGGCCGCTTACCTGCGCGAGCTGCTGCCGGACGACTCCAGGCGCCGGCTGAGCGCCCCGTGGACTGCCGCGATGCGCGCGCTGCCCGAGCGTGAGCACGACCTCGGGCCGCAGGGCGAGGACGTGCAGCGGCTGCTCGCCCGGGTCGGGACGCTGACGACGGCGGAGACGGGCCGGCTCAACAAGGTCACCGACAGCACCCGCCCCGGGCTGTCCGACTGGGCCCCGGCCGTGCACTCGGCCTCGTGGGCGGTCTTCCTGTCCGGCCGCGTCCGTTCCGGCGCCGCAGCGCAGTTGCTGCTCGTGCAGGCACTGGATCGCTCCGGGGTGCCCGTCGCCGACCGCGCGGGCGGGGTGTGGAACCTGCTCAGCGGGGCCGTCCAGGCCCTCATGGTTCGCGACCTGCTCGACTCCGCGACCGCGCGCCGGCTGCTCGACCCGTATTTCACCGCGCTCGGCCCGCTGGCCGCCTGACCCCGAATCCGCCGGGCCGCTGTCCGGAATGCTCCGGCAGGGCGGCTTCTTCGCGGAATTCCCTCATCCACGCCGGATCCGGCGCCGATTAGCCCGCTGGAACGTGACGGGCCTGGCAGTTGCCGCGGCCCCCCGGTGCTGGAGGCAAGGCGCGTGATCTCGGTTCTGGTCGTGGACGACTCGGTCGTCGTCCGGCGTCTGATCACCGATGCGCTCGGCGACGACCCGGAGATCCGCGTGGTGGGCACCGCCCCCAACGGCAAGGTCGCCCTCACCAAGATCGAGCAGTTGCACCCCGACCTGGTCACGCTCGACATCGAGATGCCGATCATGGACGGGCTGCAGACCATGCGGGCGATCCGCGCCCGGTACGCCCGGCTCCCGGTCATCATGTTCAGCACGCTCACCGCGGCGGGCGCGACAGCCACGCTCGACGCGCTCTCCGCCGGCGCCAGCGACTACGTGACCAAACCGGCCAACGTCGGCAGCGTCGCGGAGAGCATCCGCAGCGTCCGCGAGCAGATCATCCCGCGCATCCGCGCGCTGTGCGGCGGCTCCCGGGGCCCGGGCCGCGGCGCCTCGGCCGCCCCGCCACGCCCCGGTGCGCTCCCCGGGCGCCCGCTGCCCGGCAACCACGCGCCGGCGACGCCGCTGTCCCGGCCGGGCGGCTCGGCGCTGCCGGGCTTCGATCCGGCCAAGGTCCGGCCGCCGAACGCCCCGCCGGGCGGCCCGGCCGCCGCGCCGGTGCGGGCCGCGCCGCGCACGGGCGGGATCGAGATCGTGGCGATCGGCTGCTCGACGGGCGGGCCGGACGCGCTCACCGCCGTGGTCCGCGCGCTGCCGGCAAGCCTGCCGGTGCCCGTGGTCGTGGTGCAGCACATGCCGCCCGTGTTCACGAAGATGTTCGCGGACCGGCTCGACCGCATCGCCGCCCTCACCGTGATGGAGGCGACCGGCGACATGGTCGTCAGGCCGGGAAACGTCTACATCGCCCCCGGGGACTTCCACATGGAGTTGTACCGGCGCGGCACCGAGGTGGCGACCAAGCTCAACGCCGGCCCGCCGGAGAACTTCTGCCGGCCCGCCGTGGACGTGCTCTTCCGCTCGGTGGCGCGCGTGTACGGCCGCGCCACGCTGGCGATCGTCCTGACCGGCATGGGCCAGGACGGCAAGCGCGGCGCGGAGCAGCTGCGCGCGGCCGGCGCCGAGATCGTGGCGCAGGACGAGGCGACGTCGGTCGTCTGGGGCATGCCGGGCGCCGTGACGCAGGCGGGTCTCGCGCATGCCGTGCTGCCGCTCGGCGAGATCGCGAACCATCTCATCAGCCGTACCGCCGGTGGCCGCGGCGCGAAGTCCATGGAGGTGACCCGGTGACCCTGACCGCGCAGGAGTTCGCCTTCATCAGCGGCCTCGTCCGGCGCGACGCGGCCATCGTGCTGGAGGCGGGCAAGGAGTACCTGGTCGAGGCTCGCCTGTTGCCCCTGGCGCGCCAGTCCGGCCTGCCGACGGTCTCGGAGTTCGTCAACCGCGCGCAGCAGCGCCCGGAGCCGGAGATGCACGCGAAGATCGTGGATGCGCTGACGACGAACGAGACGTCGTTCTTCCGCGACGGCGAGCCGTTCAAGCAGCTCGTGGACACCGTGCTGCCGGACCTGCTGGCCCGGCGGGCGGCGACCCGGACGATCAAGATCTGGTCCGCGGCGAGCTCGAGCGGCCAGGAGCCGTACACGCTGGCCATGGTGCTGCAGGACAGCCTGCCGGCGGGCTGGACGTTCGACATCCTCGGGACGGACATCTCCACCGAGATGCTGACCCGCGCCGAGGCCGGGCAGTACACCCAGCTCGAGGTGAACCGGGGGCTGCCGGCGCCGCTGCTGGTCAAGCACTTTGAGCGCAACGGCGCGCACTGGAAGGTCACGCCGACGCTGCGCGCGAACGTGTCGTTCCGCCGGCTCAACCTGGCGGCGCCGTTCCCGCCGATGGGGCCGTTCGACATCGTGTTCATCCGCAACGTGCTGATCTACTTCGATGTACAGACCAAGCGGACCGTGCTGCAGCGCGTCGCCGGGACCCTGCGCCCGGATGGCTGGCTGTTTCTCGGCTCCGCCGAGACGACGATCGGCATCGATGACAGGTATGAACGGGTAGTCGCCGGCCGGACGTCCGCGTACAAGCTCCGCGCGTCCGCAAGGGCCGCGACCCCTGTGAGCGCTGTAGGAAAGGGGTGAAGCCAGATGCTCACCATGGTGATCGACGATTCGCGGGCGATGCGCCTGATTCTCAAGCGGATCGTGGCACAGCTGGGATTCGACGTCGTCGAGGCGGGAGACGGCCGACAGGCGATGGACTATCTCGAGGCCAACGTCTTGGAGGGCGGTGGCGAGATCCCGGGCCTGGCGCTCGTCGACTGGAACATGCCCGAGATGAACGGGCTGGAGTTCGTCACGGCGGTCCGCGCGGAGCCGCGGCTGCGCGGGATGACGCTCATGATGGTCACGACGGAGAGCGAGCAGAGCCAGATCGTCCGGGCCTTGGCCTCGGGGGCGCACGAGTACGTGATAAAGCCCTTCACTCCGGACGCCATCATCGACAAGCTGGCGCTGCTCGGCCTCGTCTCGAACGGAGTCGCGGCATGACCAATCCGACAGAAGACGACCTGAAGGTCATCGCCGATCAGGTCTGGTCCTCGTATCTCGACCTCGACGGTGCGAGCCCGCTGATCCCGCACCCGCACGACAAACCCGTCGCCGACGTCACGGCGTCGGTCTCGGTCACCGGCGCGTGGCGCGGCCACGTGCTGGTGAGCTGCTCGGAGCAGGCCGCGAAGAACGTCGCGGCCGCCCTGCTGAGCATCGACTTCGAGGAGGTCGTCGAGGAGGACGTCGCCGACGCCCTCGGCGAGCTGGCCAACATCATCGGCGGCAACGTCAAGAGCCTGCTGCCGGAGCCCTGCGCTCTCTCGCTGCCGCACGTGCACGTCGACGGCTCCAACGGCCGCTACCCGTCCGTCACCGAGGTGTGCCACCTCGACGGGACGTGGCTGGCCGAGTCGGTCACCGTCACCGTCCTGGAAAGCACCGCCGATCTCGCTGGAGCACCCGTATGAAGATCCTGATCGCCGACGACAGCCGGGTGATGCGACAGATCGTGACCCGGACCCTCCGCCAGGCCGGCTACGAGGGGCACGACCTCGTCGAGGCCTGCGACGGGCAGGAGGCCTTCGACAAGGCGCTCGCCGAGAGGCCGGACCTGGTCCTGTCGGACTGGAACATGCCCCACATGAGCGGGGTCGAGGTGCTGCGCATGCTGCGCGCCAACGGCAACCAGGTCCCGTTCGGGTTCGTGACGTCCGAGGGCACCCCGGAGATGCGGCAGGCGGCCGAGGACGCCGGCGCGCTGTTCCTGGTCACCAAGCCGTTCACGGCCGACACGTTCAAGGACGCGCTCGACCCGATCCTCGGATGACTGACCCAAATTTTGGGATGATATGAGTTATGTCGCATGTTCTGCCCGTTCCCAAGGCCGTCAAGGACCTCTTTGACGACCTGCTCGGCCGGCCGGTCACGGTGAGTCCGGCCGACCCGCTCAAAGCCGCCGACATCCCGCGCACCCTGGTCGCCCTCTACACCGACGAACGACTCCAGCTCATGGCCGTGATCGGGATGGACTTCAAGCTCACCGCCTATGCCGGCGCGGCGATCGGGTTGATTCCGCCGGGCGGCGCGGAGGCATGCGTCGAGGACAACGAGATCTCGAAGATGATCGGCGAGAACGCCATCGAGGTGTGCAACATCCTCGCGGGGCTGATCAACCGGGAGGGTGCGCCGCGGGTCAAGCTGCACCAGACCTTTCTGCCCGGCGGCGGCGGGCCGCCGGCCGACGCGGTGAACTACCTGCTCGCGCTGGGGCGGCGGCTCGACCTCAAGGTGGATGTGTCCGGGTACGGCAGCGGCAAGATCTCGATCGCGCTTGCCGGCTGATGTGGTGCCCGAAAAATGCCGAATTTTTCGGGCACCACCCCGGTAAGATCCAGGTCCGCACGGTTGCGTGGGCTACACCGTGCAAAAAATTGCGTAGTCATGCACTACGCTTGCGGACATGACTCGACGACTCGCTGAGGTGGCGAAGTACGCCGGCGTGAGCGAGGCGACCGTGAGTCGGGTGCTCAACGGCAAGCCCGGCATCTCCGACGCCACCCGCACCGCGGTGCTCACTGCGCTCGACGTGCTCGGCTACGAGCGGCCAACCAAGCTTCGCGGCGAGCGGGCCCGACTCGTCGGCCTCGTGCTGCCGGAACTGCAAAACCCGATCTTCCCGGCCTTCGCCGAAGTGGTCGCCGGGGCGCTGTCCAAGCGCGGCTTCACCCCGGTGCTGTGCACCCGGACCGCGGACGGCGTCTCCGAGGCCGACTACGTCGATATGCTGCTGGACCAGCACGTCTCCGGCATCATCTTCTGCGGCGGCCTGTATCACCAGGGCGCGGCGGAGCACGAGCACTACCACCGGCTGCACGAACGCGGGCTGCCCGCGGTGCTGGTCAACGCCGCCATCGACGACCTCGGTTTCCCCCGCGTGTCGGTCGACGACGGGCACGCCGTGGACCAGGCGTTCAACCATCTGAGCTCACTGGGGCACAAGCGGATCGGGCTGATCCTCGGCCCCGCCGACCACGCGCCGTCCAACCGCAAGCTGGCCGCGTTCAAGGCCGCCGCCGCGCTGTCGAGCACGGTCAGCGAGGCCGACGTCGAGCGCGTCATCTTCTCGATGGAGGGCGGGCGCGCGGGCGCCACGCGGCTGATCAAGCACGGCGTCACCGGCATCATCTGCGCCTCCGACGTCCAGGCCCTCGGCGCGATCCGGGCGGCCCGCCGGCTCGGCCGCGAGGTCCCCGACGACGTGTCCGTGGTCGGCTTCGACGACTCGCTGTTCATGAACTGCACCGACCCGCCGCTGACCACCGTCCGCCAGCCCATCCAGTCGATGGGCCAGGCGGCGGTGACGCTACTGGTCAGTCAGGTCGCCGGCACGCTGGTGCCGACGGAGGAGATGCTGTTCGAGCCCGAACTGGTCGTGCGCGGCTCCACCGGCGCGCTGCAGGAGGCCCGGGCGACCACCGCCGCATAAATTCCCGAAACCGGGGCGACAGCCCAGAGCGCCGCGACTTCGCGCAGAAGTCGTGGCGCTTCTTTGCGGCTCGCGCGCAATCCGCTTGCCGCCGGCCGTCGGGTAGTGGTGCGCCGGCTTTCGGTGCCGTCCGGGGTTCGCCGGTCCGGCCGCTATGATATCGGCCGATTCCATGCAAGTTGCTGGCCTTGGGAGCGCGCTCTTGCAAGCCACTGTCAGCCGTCATTAAAATTTTGCAACCAGCCATGGACTTTTTGTGCGGCGTGAGCCTAATCTCTTGCCTATGCCAGGCCGAGACCCTGACGCGATGAGACGGAAGCCGATCAGTAAGGCACACTGTGGAAGGACTTCCGCTGGCCGCTGCCGGTGCTGCCCGCGCCGGACAACCAGAAGCTCTCGGCCGTGCTCACTCGGCATGCGCAGAGCTCGCTCGTCCAGCCCATCCAGTTCATGGCAGGCCCGGCGATCGCGTGTGTGCCGATGATCGCACTCTTGCTGATTCTCCAGCGGCAGATGCTGTCCGGTCGGAGCGCGGGCAGCCTCAAGGGGTGACGGCGGCGCACAGCAACCGGGGTGCTGTCGTGCGGCGCCCCCGAGGATCCACCTGTCGTGTGTCGGAATTCAAAGTGCGAGAAAGCAGGTTCCACGTGGCCGACCAGAACCACCAAGCATGGTGGCGTAGCGCCGCTATCTACCAGGTGTACTTGCGGAGCTTCGCCGACGGTAACGGCGACGGCGTCGGCGACCTGGCTGGCCTGCGTTCGCGCCTGCCGTACCTGGCCGGTCTCGGCGTCGACGCCATCTGGATCGTGCCGTGGTACCCGTCGCCGCTCGCCGACGGCGGCTACGACGTCGCCGACTTCCGGGCCATCGACCCGATCTTCGGCACCCTCGCCGAGGCCGAGAAGCTCATCGAGGAGGCCCACGCCGCCGGCATCCGGGTGATCTGCGACATCGTGCCGAACCACTGCTCCGACCAGCACGCCTGGTTTCAGCGGGCGCTCGCCGCGCCGCCCGGCTCGCCTGAGCGGGACCTGTTCTGGTTTCGCAAGGGCCGCGGTGAGCACGGCGAGCTGCCGCCGACCGACCTGCAGTCCATCTTCGGCGGGGCGGCCTGGACCCGGGTCGCCGACGGCGAGTGGTATTTGCACCTGTTCGCGCCGGAGCAGCCGGACTTCAACTGGGACCACCCGGCCGTGCGCGAGGAGTTCGAGGACATCCTGCGGTTCTGGCTGGACCGGGGCATCGACGGCATCCGGATCGACTCCGCCGCCGTGCTCATCAAGGACCCGCTCGTCAGCGACACGTACGAGGACAACGACGGCATCCACGAGGTCTATCAGTCGTGGCGGCGCATCGCGGACACCTACAGCCCGCCGCGCGCGCTGATCGGCGAGGTGTGGTTGCCCGACCATGAGGCGTTCGCGCGCTACCTGCAACCCAACGAGCTGCACACGGCGTTCAACTTCGCCTTCCTGGGCGCGCCGTGGGAGGCCGAGCGGCTGCGGTACGAGATCGACATGACGCTCGAGGTGCACGCGCCGGTCGCCGCGCCGGCCACCTGGGTGCTCAGCAACCACGACGTGACCCGCGAGGTGACCCGCTTCGGCCGCGAGGTGACGAACTTCGCCTTCGCCGACAAGCGCCGCGACGTGCCGTCGGACCTGGAGCTCGGCACCCGCCGGGCGCGCGCCGCCGCGCTGCTGACCATGTCGCTGCCCGGCGCCTACTACCTGTACCAGGGCGAGGAACTCGGCCTGGAGGAGGTCGAGGACCTCGACGACACGCTGCGCGAGGACCCCATGTTCCATCGCTCCGGGGGTGTCGACCCCGGCCGGGACGGCTGCCGCGTGCCGCTGCCCTGGTCGGGGTCGCGGGCGCCGTTCGGCTTCAGCCCGGCCGAGGCCACGGGCGAGCCGTGGCTGCCGCAGCCGGCGCATTGGGCCGGGCTGTCCGTCGCCGCCCAGCAGGGCGTGCCGGGCTCGTTCCTGCAGCTGTACCGCGACGCACTGAGCATCCGGCGGGCCGAGCCGGCGCTGGGCGACGGGCCGATGCGCTGGCTCGACTCCGACCCGCAGGTGCTCGCCTTCGCCCGCGACGACTCGTTCGCCAATGTGACCAACCTGGGCACCGAGCCGGCCGTCCTACCGCCACATCGCGAGGTGCTGCTGAGCAGCATCCCGCTCAACGAGGACGGCACGCTCCCGCCCGACGCCTCCGCCTGGATTCTGCTGGCGTAGGCGCTACTTTCACGGGGGTTCTGAGACGCCGGGCGGTCGCACAAGTTGGCGGGTGCGGCCGCCCGGCTTTTTCTACTCTTAACTGTTAAGGCCGGCGGGCTCGCGAGCGTTAACTGTTAAGGCGATCCACAAGCTTGAGATGGCGCGCGTCGGCCAATAAGTTCATTCCCAAGGAAAATGACTTCCTTGTGGAGGCGGCACATGCGTTCCACCCTGACCGTCGCGGCGACATCCCAGCCGTTCCGATGGTGACGCCGGGTTTTTCCGGGAACAGAGACGGGGCGCTGGCCACACCGGCGCCCCGTTGTTCTTCCCTACCGTCCAAGGTGTTGCGATCGACCCTGTCCAAGGTGTTGTGAGCAGCGCGAACTACTCCCAGTCCCACCGAAGTCCATAGCGGCCGGGGCCATAGTCGAGAGCGATCGCGTGGACCGAGTGGCCCACGTCGACCTCCATTGACGTGACCTGTTCATCCCGGCCGTCCATCTGCTGGTACTGATAGACGGCCCGCGGTAAGGCGGCGGGGTCGAAACAGACCTCGACGACGTATTCGCGCACCGGAAGCCGGAACTTGCGCTCGTACTGTTTCGCCAGTGGAAACGGCGGATAATTGTGCAGCGCGTGTTCGGTGATCACCGTCTCGCCCTTGGCGAGCGGCCGGTCGAACAGCAACTCGGCCAGCAACAGGCCGCTCTCCGGGTGTTCCACGATCCGCCCCAGCCGGCAGTTGCGCACCGGTGTGAGCAGCGGCAGCGGGTTGCCCGGCACGTCGAGGCGGATGATCGCCACCCAGCGGTCCGGCCCGTCGGCCTCCGCGCGCAGCACCTGGCGTACGAGAAACGACACCTCGCCCCGGTCGGCGCCGACGTTGACGCGGTCGTGCTGGCTCAGGCGGGTCAGCCGCTCGTCCCACCGGGTGTCGATGCCCTGGGCCAGGTCGACGATGAGGTCGCGCTCCGACCAGAAGGCGCCCAGCTCGGGGTTGTCCGTGCTCTTGTGCAGGTGCCGGCCCCGGGGCCGTGGCGGCCCGACCAGCGCCGCGAGCGAGCCGGGCTCGACCTCGAGAATCTTCTCGAGCTCGGCCAGGGCCGCCAGCGACTCGCGCCGCTCCGGCCGGCTGCGCCCGGTCTGCCAATAACTCAGCGTGGCGAGACTCACCGAATAACCCTCGGCGCGCAACCGCTCCTGGATACGTTCCAACCCCAGACCACGTGCCTGGATTGCGTCCCGTAGCGCGCCAGCGAAGTCGACCATCAGCCCCCCGGGAGCCATCCTCGCGGTCCGGGCCGCACACACGCAAGCGCACGTTTGAGCGGAGCCTGATCCGGTTGTTCGGACCGCATTGGCGAGCGATGGTACACCGAGAGTGTCATCTATTGCCCGGGAGCCGGGACGTTTCGGGACTCCGGCGGCGATGGCATCGGCGACTTTCACGGACTCATCGGTCGCCTCGGCCATCTGACCAGGCCCGTAGTCAACTCTCTGTGGCTGAGTCCGTCCCACCCGGCCCATAGGCGGGACGACGTCACGACGCCACGGGCTGCCGCGACGTCGATGCCCGGCTTGGCGCGCCGGGCGCCTTCGCGGAGCTGCTCCATGGAGCGGGCGACCATCACGTCAAGATCATCATCGATCATGTGGTGAACCACACCCTGATCGGCACCCGTGGTTCCGGTCGGACCGGCAGTCGGCCGATCGCCGACAGGGCACGGTGCCGTTCGTCATCGAGCCGGGGCGTTCCGGCAGCCCGCTGGATCAGGCCTCGGCGGGGTAGCGCATGGCGGGGATCCGCGCAGGCGCCACCGGCCGCCCGAAGTGCCAGCCCTGGCCGAGGTCGCAGCCAAGGGCGGCGAGCCGGACGGCCTGGTCGGCGGTCTCGATCCCCTCGGCGGTGACGGTCATCTGCAGCGTGTGCGCCAGCCGGATGACGGTCTCGACGATCTGCTCGTCGACGTGATCGCTCTCCAGCTTGCGGATGCCGGCCATGAACGCGCCCGCGAGCTTCAGCCCGTGCACCGGCAGGTGGCGCAGGTAGGCCAGGTTGGAGTAGCCGATGCCGAAGTCGTCGATGACGATGCGCACGCCGAGGTCGGCGATGGTGCGCAGGGTCTGCACCGGCCGCCCGGTCGACTGCATGAGCACCGTCTCGGTCAGCTCCAGCTGCAGGTTGCCCGGCTCCAGCCCGGAGTCGGCCAGCGCGTGCCGCACGTCGTCGAGCAGCCGAGGGTCGTTGCACTGGCGGGGCGAGACGTTGACGCTGATCAGCAGCGGGGTGCCGGGGTGGCTGCGCTGCCACGCGGCGGCCGCCATGCACGACTCGCGCAGCACCCACCGGCCCAGCGGCAGGATCATGCCGGACTGCTCGGCGACCGGGATGAACGTGTTGGGCGACACCGTGCCGAGCTCCGGGTGCCGCCAGCGCAGCAGCGCCTCCGCGCCGCGCAGGCGGTTGTCCGAGAGGGCCACGAGCGGCTGGTACACCAGCTCGAACTCGCCACGGTCCAGGGCGCCTGAGAGCCTTCCCGTGAGGCCGTACTGCAGCAGCTGCTGGGCGTTGCGCTGCTCGTCGAAGAGCGCGTAGCGGGCCCGCCCGTCGGCCTTGGCGAGGTAGAGCGTGGCGTCGGCGGCGCGCAGCAGCTCCTCCGGCCCGGCGCCGCGGGCGGCCTGCTCGACGATGCCGATGCTGGCCGACACCGCGAGCTCGTGCCCGTCGAGGTGGACCGGCTTGTTGAGCTCGGCGAGCATCGCCTCGGCCAGCTCGGTCAGCTCGTCGGGGCCCTTGGTGTCGCGCACGACGACCACGAACTCGTCGCCGCCGACCCGCGCCACGAAGTGCCCGACGTCGATCACGCACGACCGCAGCCGATCGGCCAGGGCGACGAGCAGCTGGTCGCCGAAGCCGTGCCCGAGCGTGTCGTTGATGGTCTTGAACTCGTCGAGGTCGACGAAGCACACCCCGATGCGGGTGCCGTCCCCGGCCTCGCGCAGCGCCTCGGCGAGGTGGCCGTAGAGCAGCACCCGGTTGGGCAGGCCGGTCAGCGGGTCGTGGTGCGCCTGGTGGTGCAGCTCCTGCTGCAGGCTGTCCTCGGCGTCGCTGAGCGCCCGCGTCCACGCGCGGCGGATGCGCTCCTGGTCGTCGAGGACCTTCTGCCGGCTCGCCCGGGTGAACCCGGCCGCGAACGCGCCGATCAGCTCGCCGTCGGCGGACGGCAGCTCGAACAGCACGCCGATCGAGCGCCGCAGCGCCTCGGGGCTGTTGAGCCCGGCGGCGACCAGGGCGGCCCCGACGGCGTCGCCGGCCACCGGGTCTCCCGTGCGCAGCGCGGCGGTCTGCTGCTCGAAGAAGCGCTGCAGGGCCTCGGCGCTCAGGTCGAGGTAGCTGGTCTGCCGCACGGCGGAGATCCACTGGCGGGCGAGGTGTGAGAGGGCAGGATCGATGACGGCATCGTCCCGGCTGCCGGCGCCCGCCACCGAATCACCCCCGGCGAAGAGTACTGCACCGCGGGCTCCGGAAGAATCGACGCTCAGTGCCGTCCTGGTCCCGGTTCCGTGAGCCCTTCGACGAACCTGGTCAGGAGCTGGGCGAACGTGGCCCGCTCGGCCGCCGTCCAGTGCTCGGTGGCCCGCGCGAACCGCCCCCGACGGGAGCGGTGGACGCGCTCGCAGAGTTCCCGGCCGGCCACGGTGCGTGCCAGCAGCGCGCGCCGGCCGTCCCGCTGGTCGGCCTCCCGCCGGATCAGCCCCGCTTCGACGGCCGCCGCGACGAGCTTGCTGGCCCGCGGCTGCGCGACGTCGAGCGCGGCGGCGACGTCGGTCACGGTCATCGGACGCCGCAGCTGCTCGCCCGCCTCCACGGCGTCCACGACGTCGAACAGGGCGGGGTCGACCTCGGCGAAGCCGCGAGCGAGCGCGCGCCGGGTCTGTCGCCGCCGGATGGCGACCATTCCCGCCTCGATGGCGGCGAGCGCCTTGGCGTTCTCGTCTTCGTTATGCATAATCTTTGTTATCTACATTCCTTCGGCATGTATTGGAGTGTGCCATGCGCCCCGAGGAGCGTCCCATCGGGTACTGGCTGCGCGAGCTGGACCGCCGGCTGGAGCAGGCCTTCGCCGCGGCCCTGAGCGCCCACGGCGTCGAGCGGCGAGACTGGCAGGTCCTCAATGGCCTCGGCCCGCAGGACCCGTTCTGGGTCGCGGGGGAGCGCCCGTACGCGGCGGTGGCGGGTGACCTGGCGGCGCGCGGCTGGCTCGAGCCGGACGGCACCCTGACCGCGGCCGGGTCCTCGGCGCGCGAGGAGATCGCGGCCGAGGTGGCCGGGATCCGCCGGCGCGCCGTGTCCGGCCTCTCCGACGACGACTACGTCTCGACGGTCCGCACGCTGGCCACGATGACCGAGAACCTGAACCCGCCGGTTCCGGATGACTCCGGACGCTGACGCGTCGGACTGATCCGGCCTGTGCCTGCTGTCAGGTCCGTCGGCTCGCGCCCGCGGTGGCCAGCGTGATCGAGCCGAGCGTACGGGCGGTCAGGCGGCCGTCGCCCAGGCCGAGCTCGATGAGGTCGTCGAAGACGCGCTGGTGGCGATCCGCGGCGCGCACGGCCGCGTCGACGATCCAGCGCCGCGAGCTCAGCGCGGCGGCCACGCGCGAGTGGCGCAGGTGCCGCCCCAGCCGGTCGCGCAGCGCCGCGCGGTAGCGGCCGGCGGGCGAGTCCCCGTGCGCGGCGGCCGCACCGGCCAGCGCGCCCGACAGCACCGCGTAGAAGATCCCCTCGCCGGTGAACGGGTTGATCAGCGACAGCGCGTCACCGGCCAGCAGCAGGCGCCCCCGCGCGGGCGGTGGCCGGTGGGTGGACAGCGGCAGGTGGTGGGCGCGCAGCTCGGTGGCGGCGGCGGTGTCCACGTCGGGCAGGAGGGCCGCCAGCCGGTCCAGCAGGTGTGCCCGGGTGAGCGCGCGGCCACGGAGCACCTCGCCGTAGCCGACGTTCGCCCGCCCGTCGCCGATCGGGAACGCCCACGCGTAGGCGGGCCAGCCCGCCGCCGTGGTCACGATCCGCTGCTCGGGCGGGAGGCCGGGCGCGGGCGCGTACCCGCGGATCGCGAGCGCCAGGTGCCCGGGCCCGTTCGGGGCGTGCCCGAGGGCCTTACGGACCAGCGAGTACGCGCCGTCCGCCCCGACGACCGCCCCCGCGCGGATCTCGCCGTCCAGCACCGCGTAATCGCCCCGGTCCTCGACCCGGCGCACGGTGTGCCGGCGCAGCACCGCGCCCGCGCGCACCGCCGCGTCCACGAGCCGCCGGTCGAAGACCGTCCGGGGGATGGTGTACGCCGCCCGCGCGTGCGGCCGCGCGACCGCGCCCCCGCCGGGCCCGACGAGCCGCAGGGCGGGCACCGGGGCGTATCCGTCGGCCAGCCCCGTGACGCCGAGCTCGGCCGCCACGTCGAGCGCGTGCGGCGCGATCCCGTCCCCGCACGGTTTGTCGCGGGGGAACGCG
Organism: Dactylosporangium sp. NPDC000555; assembly: GCF_040300025.1. Classification (NCBI taxonomy): domain Bacteria; kingdom Bacillati; phylum Actinomycetota; class Actinomycetes; order Micromonosporales; family Micromonosporaceae; genus Dactylosporangium; species Dactylosporangium sp. NPDC000555. The sequence continues at coordinate 64,543 of NZ_JBEPDB010000038.1, forward strand.
GCCCGGTCCAGCAGCAGCACGCCGGCCCCGGCTCGCCGCGCGGCGAGCGCGGCGGCGGCACCGGCCGGGCCGGCCCCGATCACCACGACGTCGAACCGGTCGCCGTCGGCATCCATACCCACGAGCCTGCCATCCGCGCCGTGGTCCGCCAACGACATCCGACCCCGCCGGGCCCTACTGCGGCGGCGGGCGGTCCTCCGCGCGGCGCTGCGGGAACGGCTCGCCGGCCACCGCCTCCGCGCGCAGCGGATCGCCGCCGGCCTGCGCCGGCCCGCCGTTCGAGGCCGCGGTGTCCTTGTCCGGCTCGTCGTCCGACCGGCCGTACCCCAGCGTGATCATGCGGAACAGGCTCAGCATGACCGCGGCCACGGGCACCGCGATGAGCAGCCGCAGCAGCGCCGTCTGGGCGTCGAGCCGGTGCGTGACGAAGCCGGCGTAGAGCGCGGGCGACGCGATCACCAACGCCAGGAACAGCGTCGAGAACCGCGCCATGCCCAGCACGTCAGCCGCCCACCAGGCTCAGCCGCTCGCAGAGCATCGCGGCCCACTGGTACGGCGTCGACGGCCGCCCGTCCAGCAACGCCACCGGCACGCCGAGCGACAACGGGCTGGCCGGGTCGCCGCTGGAGCCGGTGCCGCGCAGGCAGATCGCGTTCACACGGCGCAGGCCCTGCAGGTGGTGCGCGACGTCCGGCGTCTTGCGGCTGGCGTCGACGACGACCCAGACCGCGACCGGGCGCACCGCCTCGACGATGGCCGCCGCCCAGTCGGACTCGTCCAGCGCCGCCTCGACCGCGACCACGCTCGGCGCGTCGGACTTGCGTAGCTTCTTGGCCCACAGGCGGGCGTCGTGCGGGCCGGTGATGCGCCGCCTGCCCTCGACGCCCGCGGCGGCCGCGTTGCGCCCGGCGAACAGGATGTGGTCGCCGTCGAGCCGCTGCGCCTGGGCGACGAACCGCGCGACGTCCATCGCGTGGGTCGACTCGCCCACCACGACGAGCGTCTCGCCCGGCGCGTCCGGCGCCGGCTCGGCGACCGGCAGGGCGGCGAACGCCTCGACGATGGCGCCGTAGGTGTCGCCGTTGGTCGCGCGGACGGCGATGTCCGCCGGTACGCCGAAGGACTGCAGCTTGCGCGACAGCCCGGCCGCGGCCGCCGGCCGGTCGGCTCGGTCGCTGCGCTCGGCCTTCTCGGCCATGGCCACGGTGGACTCGGCGGCCGCGCCGGAGGACGGCGAGGCGAGCTGCGCGTAGGCTCCGGCGAGTCGCTCGCTCGCGGGAGGGGTGCGCGGCTTCTCCACCGTGGCGGTCGCTTCAACAGGCATTGGAGACTCCTGCCGGGAATCGGAGGGCCGGTACTGGTCCGGCTCGAAACGGATCGGTCCGGGTGGCGGCGGATGGGGCGGCCCGGTCGGCCGCGCCCCGCCGGTCCTGGCCGGCGCCGGGTCCACATCGGACGGAGGCGGCGCGGGCGGGACTCGGGGTCCGACGGTCGGCGGCTTGGCCGGCGTCCAGGCCGGTGTCAGACCCGGGGCCTCGGCCGGTGCCGCAGCCCTGGCGCGGGCCGCGGCGGCCGCCGCCGCATTGAGCGCGCCGGCCTGGGCAGCGGAGACCACGGGCCGGTCCGCGCCGGGGCGAAAGGGGCGCACCGACGGCGGGGCCTCGCCGGCGAGCAGGCGCTCGAGCGCGTCCGCGGCGGTCGCCGGGCGTTCCTGCGCCGGAGCGGCCGGGCTCTGCCGCGCCGCCGTGGACGGACTCTGCTGCGCCGTAGTGGCTGGACTCTGCTGCGCCTCCGCGGCCGGACTCTGCTGCGCCTCCGCGAGCAGTTCCGCGAATGCGGACGCGGCCGTCGGGTTCTCGCCGCGGCGCTCCGCGGCGTCGGCCATCGCGGCCAGATCCTCGATGCTGACGGAGCGCTTCGGCGTGTCGGCTTGGTCGCCGCGGGCGACGGATGGTTCAGTAATTCCAGCATCAATTCCAGCGTCGGTTCCAGTGCCACCGGAAACGGATTCCGGGCCCTTCGAGCCGTCCGGGACCTCGATCGTCAGCTCGTATTTCTGGGTGCCGAAGAGGCCGCCGACGCCGCCGGAGCGGACCTTTTCGGCCGAGATGACGACAACGTCGGGCCCGTGTTCGTCGCGCACCTGCGCGAGTAGTTCCTCGAGGTCACGACCCTCAAGCAGCAACCGGGTAGGCACCGTTCACCACCCCAATAGTCTCAATTCGCAGCGTACTCCCGGCGATCTCCGAGTACGACAAAACCGGCAAACGCGGAAGCGCGATCTGCACCAGCCGGCGCAGCGCGGTACGCAGCTGCGGCGAGCACACGAGAACCGGGCTGACGCCGTGCTCCTCGCCCTGCTCGATGAGGCGCGTGAGGTCGGCGAGGATCGACTCGGCGCGGCCGGTGTCGATGAGCAGTTGCAGCCCGCTGTCGGTCGGGCGCATCGACTCCAGCAACTGCTGCTCCAGCCGCGGTTCCAGGGTGATGGCGGTGAGCGCGCCGTCGTGCGAGTAGCGGTTGGCGATCGCCGGGCCGAGCGACGCGCGCGCCGCCTCCAGCAGCGAGTCCGGGTCGGTCGACTGCTTGGCCTGCAGCGACATCGCCTCGAAGATGCGCACCAGGTCGCGGATGGGCACGCCCTCGTCGAGCATCGCCTGCAGCACCTGCTGCACCTGGCCGAGGCTGAGCGCCGCCGGGGTGAGCTCCTCGACGACGACCGGGTGCGAGCGCTTGACGACCTCGGTGAGCGCGCGGACGTCCTCGCGGCCCAGCAGCCGGCTGGCGTGCACCCGCACGATCTCCGCCAGGTGCGTGATGATGACCGACGCGCGGTCCACGACCGTCGCGCCGGTGAGGTCGGCCTGGTGGCGCAGCTCGGCCGGCACCCACTTGCCGGCCAGGCCGAAGACCGGCTCGACGCCGGCCCGGCCGGGCAGGAAGTCCAGCCCGTCGCCGATGGCCAGCACGGTGCCGGGCGGCGCCTGGCCGCGGCCGACCTCGACGCCGCTGATGCGCACCACATACGTCGACAGCGGCAGCTCCAGGTCGTCGCGCGTGCGCACCGGCGGCATCACGATGCCCAGTTCCAGGGCGACCTTGCGGCGCAGCGCGCGGACGCGCTCGAGCAGGTCGCCGCCGCTCGCGTCGACGAGGTCGACGAGGTCCGGGGCGAGCGCGAGCTCCAGCGGGTCGACCCGCATCTCGCCGAGCAGCACCTCCGTGGGGTCCGGCGGCGGCGGTTCGGCCTCGGCGGCGGTCTGCTCCTCGTCTGACGGCTCGCCCTGCTTCGGCAGGCGGATGGCGGCGAGCAGCGCCGCGCCGCCGGTGAGCAGGAACGGCAGCTTCGGCAGGCCGGGCACGAGGCACAGGGCCAGCGCCGCGCCGCCGCCGATCTGCAGCGCGCGGCGGTTCTGGCTGAGCTGGCGGCTCACCGTCGTGCCCATGTCGCCGTCGTTGGCCGAGCGGGTGACGATGAGGCCGGTCGCCACCGACAGCAGCAGGGCCGGGATCTGCGACACGAGGCCGTCGCCGACGGACAGCAGCGAGTACGTCGAGATCGAGTCCTGCGGCGACATCCCGCGCTGCAGCATGCCGATGGCGAAGCCGCCGATGAGGTTGATCAGCGTGATGATGATGGCGGCGATCGCGTCGCCCTTGACGAACTTCGACGCACCGTCCATCGCGCCGTAGAAGTTCGCCTCGGCCGTGATCTCGCTCCGCCGTTTCCGCGCGGTCGCCTCGTCGATCAGGCCGGCGTTGAGGTCGGCGTCGATCGCCATCTGCTTGCCGGGCATCGCGTCGAGCGTGAACCGGGCGCCGACCTCGGCGACCCGCTCCGCGCCCTTGGTGACGACGATGAACTGGACGATGAACAGGATCAGGAAGATGACGAGACCGACGATGAGCGAGCCGCCGACGACGAAGTGACCGAACGCGTCGATGACGTTGCCGGCGAAGCCGTCGGTGAGCACCAGCCGGGTCGCGCTGATGTTCAGCGCCAGCCGGAACAGCGTCGCGATGAGCAGCAGCGACGGGAACGAGGAGAACTCCAGCGGCCGCTTCACGTACATGCTGACCAGCACGATGATCAGCGCCAGGGTGATGTTGGCGGCGATGAGCACGTCGAGGACGAGCGAGGGCAGTGGCACGACCATCATGAGGATGATCAGCACGATGCCGATCGGCACGGCGTACTGCGAAAGGCGCTTCGGCACCGCGTGCTGTTCCTTCCCGATGTACTGCTGCTTCTCACTGATCGGTGCCGAACGGGTAGTTATGAGGGTTTTCCTTGGGTTGCACCGCGGGGTGCCGATCCTTGTTGCGTGCAGCCCGCGACAGCCCCCTCCCGCACCGACTCCACCCAGCTCGTGCACATCGGCCGCCAGCCCATCTACGACTGGGGCAACCACGTCGTGGGCTACGAGCTGCTCTTCCGTGGCGCGGCCGAGGACCGCGAGGCGACGCGGCGCAGCTCGTACGCCACGAGCCAGGTCATCGTCAACGCGTTCACCGAGTTCGGGCTGGAGCAGCTCGTCGGCGGTCGCCGGTGCTTCATCAACCTGACCCGCGAGTTCCTCGTCGGCGACCTGCCGCTGCCGTTCGACCCCGATCACGCGGTCCTCGAGATCCTCGAGACCGTCGAGATCGACCACGCGGTACTGTCGGGCACGACCCGGCTCGTCGAGCAGGGGTACGAGATCGCCCTCGACGACTTCGTCTTCGGCCTCGGTCACGAGCGGCTGCTCGGCCTCGCCGCCTACGTGAAGCTGGACCTGCTCATCCGCGAGCCCGAGGAGCTGGCGGTCATCGTCGAGCAGTGCCGGCGGTATCCCGGCGTCAAGCTGGTCGCCGAGCGCCTGGAGACCGAGGAGCACATTCTGCTCGCCAAGCGGTTCGGCTTCGACCTGCTGCAGGGATACGCGGTCGGCCGCCCGCAGGTGCTCAGCGCGATCGCGCTCTCCCCGTCCAGACTGCGCCGCCTGGAGCTGCTGGGCGCGGTGACCGCAGAGGACGCCGACCTCGCCGTGGTCGCCTCGATCGTGCAGAGCGACCCGGCCCTGTCGTACCGCGTGCTGCGCGCGACGAACTCCGCCGCGGCCGGCCTGCCCCGCATGGTCGCCTCGGTCCGCGACGCGGTGGTGCTGCTCGGCTCGGCGAGGATCCGCCAGTGGGCCGCGCTCATGCTCGTCAGCGACGTGGCCGAGTCCGCGAGCGAGGAGCAGCTGTCCAGCACGATGGCGCGGGCCCGGCTGTGCCAGACCGTCGCCGAGCGGCTCGGGCTGTCCGGCGAGGCGGCGTTCACGGTCGGGCTGCTGGCGGGCGTCGCCGAGCTGATCTCCGAGCCCGTCGCCGAGATCGCCGCGCGGCTGCCGCTGACCGTCGAGGTGGTCGAGGCGCTCGTCGACGGCCACGGCCGGCTCGGCCAGGTGCTGGCGGTCGTGCGTGCCTACGAGCTCGCCGACGACCAGGCGCTCGCCGCCTCGCCGGTCTCCTCCGGCGAGCTGGCCAAGGCGTACCTCGCCGCCGTGGGCTGGTCGATGAAGACCATCGAGGGTGCGCTCGGGACCAGCGCGGCGTAGCGCGGGCAGGACGGAGCGGGGACCGAGCGGGGATGGCCGGGGAGAAGACCGAGCAGCCCACCGAGCAGCGCAAGCGGCGGGCCCGCCGGGAAGGCACCCGGGCCCGCACGCCCGACCTCGGCGCCTGGGGTGGCGTGCTGCTGGCCAGCCTGTTCCTCCCCGCGATGGCGCGCGAGATCATGAACCGCACCCAGGCGCTGTTCTTGCGCGGCACGCAGACGTTCACCGACCCGGAGCCGGAGAAGGCGCTCCAGCTGGTGAGGAGCGCGGTCAAGGACATGGCGGTCATCGCCGCGCCGCTCACCGTCGGGCTGTTCGTGTTCGCGATCCTGGCCGGCGCCGCCCAGGGCGGCCTGCGCCCGGCCGCGAAGCTGTTCAAGCCGGACTTCAAGCGCCTCAACCCGTTCAAGGGCCTGAAGAAGACCTTCGGCGGCCCGGCCTTGTGGGAGTCGGTGAAGTCGCTGTTCAAGGTCCTGGTGCTGGGACTCGTCGTCTACAACACGATGCGCGACCTCGTGCCCGCGCTGCTCTCCGCGACGACGGTACCGCTGCAGACGGTCGTCGGCATGGTGGCGAGCACCGTGCTGCACGTCGTGCGGATCGCCGCGGTGACCGGCCTGGTGCTCGCCGTCGCCGACTACGCCGTGGCCAAGCGCCGCGTCAACAAGCAGCTGCGGATGTCCAAGGAGGAGGTCAAGGAGGAGCAGCGGAAGTCCGAGGGCGACCCGCACGTCAAGGGCCAGATCAGGGCACGGCAGCACGCGATGGCGCGCGGTCGCATGATGGCGGACGTGCCGCAGGCCGACGTGGTCGTGGTCAACCCGACGCATGTGGCGGTGGCGCTGCGGTACGAGCCGGCGAAGGGCGCGCCGCGCGTCGTGGCCAAGGGCGCGGGCCAGGTGGCGGCGAAGATCCGCGAGGTCGCCACCGAGCACCGGGTGCCGCTGGTGCAGGACGTCGCCCTGGCCCGCGCCCTCTACGCGGCCTGCGAGGTCGGCGACGAGATCCCGGCGGAGCTGTTCGGCGCGGTCGCCCGGGTCCTGGCCTTCATCATGCTGCTGAGGTCGAAGGGCTCGGCCGCCGGGCTGCACTCCGGCGTGCTGGGCCCGGGCCCGTGAGCCTCAGCCGCCGAGTAGGCGCAGCACGAGACCCAGCGAACGGGTCGTCAGGTTGGCGATCGCGTTGGGCAGCAGCATCATCGCCGTGCCGACGACTGTCAGGGTCAGGAAGACCTTGGCGGGGAAGCCGAAGGAGAACGGGTTCAGCGCTGGTGCGGCCCGGTTCAGCAGGCCAAGCGCCACGTCGACGGCCAGCATGATCGCGATCATGGGGGCCGCGATCTGCAGGCCCGCCAGGAACATCTGGCCGGCGCCGGTCGTGACGAGCTGGGTGAAGTTGTTCAGGGACATCGTGCCGTCGAGGGGGATGGCCTGGTACGACTGCGTGAAGCCGCGCAGGATCAGCTGGTGCGCGTCCGTGGCGTACATGACGGCCATGGTGACGAGGCCGTAGAACCGGCCGAAGACGGCGTTGCCCTGCAGGGAGAACGGGTCCATCGCGAACGCTAGTGCGAAGCCACCGACCAGATCGATCAGGCCGCCCGCGATCTGGGTGGCGGCGAAGATCAGCATGGTCAGGAACGCCAGCGCCGCGCCCACGGCGGCCTGCTCGACGGCGCTGGCCACCAGATACCCGGCGGACATCTCGGGCGGCACCTGCGGCGCCAGCTTCGGCGCCAGCGGCAGCGCGATGGCGATCGACATGAGTCCCTTCACCGTCGCCGGGGTGCCGCGGTTGTTGAACGGCGGGCACAGCGTCAGCCACACGGCCGCGCGGATCGAGGCCAGCAGCACCGCGATGACGGTGTTGAGCGAGAGTTCAAGCGCCATTGATGAGGTCGGGGATCCGCGCGTACAGCTGCTCGGTGTACGCGACCATCTCGTGCAGCATCCAGTTGCCGGCCAGCAACAGCGCGGTGCCGATGGCCGCGGCCTTCGGTACGAACGACAGCGTGCTCTCCTGGATCTGGGTCACCGACTGGAACAGTGACACGGCGAAGCCGACGATGAGCGAGGTGAGCAGGATCGGCGCGCCGAGCTTCGCGGCGATCGTCATCGCCTGGAGGCTGAGTTCGATGATTCTGGTGTCGGTCAAGATTCGGTACCTCGGATCAGCGATAGCTGGCCACCAGCGCGGTGAGGATCAGCCCCCACCCGTTGACCAGCACGAACAGTAGGAGCTTGAACGGCAGGGCGATCGTGACCGGCGGCAGCATCATCATGCCCAGCGACATCAGCGCCGCCGAGACCACCATGTCGATCACCAGGAACGGGATGTAGACGACGAAGCCGATGATGAACGCCGCGCGCAGCTCGGAGAGCACGAACGCGGGGATCAGCGTGGTCAGCGGCACGTCGTCCTTGTTCTTCGGCGCGGGGCGGTCGGCGATCTTGGTGAACAGCGCGATCTCGTCCTTGCGCGTCTGCTTGAGCATGAACCGCCGCAGCGGCTGCGACCCATCCTCGAACGCCACCGCCTGCGTCTTCTCGCCCTTGAGATAGGGCTGCACGCCCTGGTCGTTCACGTCGGACAGCACCGGCGACATGATGAACAGGCTGATGAACAGGGCCAGCCCGGCCAGCACCTGGTTGGGCGGCACGTTGCTGAGGCCCAGGGCGTTGCGCGTGATGCTGAGCACTACAAAGATCTTCGTGAATGAAGTCATCGTGAGCAGCAGCGCCGGCGCCACGGACAGCAGCGTCAGGGCGATCAGGATCGTGATCGACTGGCTGGGTTCCACGCCGTTGACGTCGATGTTGACGGTACCGTCCGGAGCGCCGTCGACCGCCGGTGCGCTCGGCGCGGCCGGCGGCCTCGGGGTCGGCACCGCCTCGGCGACCCCCGGGGCCAGCAGCGGCCCCAGCAGGAGCGCGAGCGCAAAGGCCAGCAGCACGAAGCGGCTCATTTCGGCCCGCCTCGCAGCAGCCGGAGGCCCGGGTACTCCGGCGGCGCGGGCTCCGGGAAGAGTGCGGCGTCGGCGTCGGCGAGCAGCGACACGCCGGCGTCGCTGACGCCGAGCACGAGCGCCCGGTCGGCGACCTTGACGACCGCGACCGACGAGCCGCGGCTGAGCTGCTGGCGTGCCACCACGGTGACCGTTCCTCCACCGCGGCCGCCGAGCGGGCGTCGAACCAGCCGCGCGAGCGCCCAGAGTATTGCGAACACTACGGTGAGTGAGCACAATACGCGCAATGCCAGTTCGATCATCATTCGTCTCTTCAGCCGTTAGGCCCGGTCGCTCGGGCCGACGATCTCGGTGATCCGGATGCCGAAGTTCTCGTCGATCACGACCACCTCGCCGCGCGCGATGAGCCGGCCGTTGACGAGCAGGTCGGCGGGGCCGCCGGCGGCCCGGTCCAGCTCGATGACCGCGCCCGGGGCCAGCGACAGCAGCTCGCGCACGCTCATCCGGGTGCGGCCGAGCTCGGCGGTGACCTCCATCTCGACGTCGTGCAGCAGGTCGAACGCGGGCGGCCCGCCGCGACCGCGCTCGCTGGGCGTCGGCCGGGCCTCCTTCGGGTTGCCGCCGGCGACCTCCGCGGCGACCGACAGCCCGACCACCGCCTGGATGCCGAGCTCCTCGGCCGTGAGCGGCACGAGCACGCCGTTGCCCGCGGCGAGCCTCTCCAGCGCCTCGGCCGGCTCGAGCAGCTCGCCGGGGTCGACCACCACCGGGCCCAGGACGGCCGCGGCCGCCTCCAGGGCGGGCCGCACGGCCTGGCTGAGGTCGAGGCTGCCCATCGGCGAGTTGGCCAGCGCCTCGACGAGGTCCTGCGTGACGACGATGGCGACCTCGCCCTGCGCGGCCCCGGCGAAGCGGGCCCGGACCGCCTGGCCGGCGAGGGCGAGGTCCTCGACGTTCTGCGTGGGCGCACCGACGGAGAGCGGGGAGCTGGCGGGCAGCAACGCCACGGCGGCCCGCGCGGCCGCCTCGGCCCGGGCCAGCAGGGCCTCGTTGGTGGCGATGGTCATCGGCTGGTCTCCTCAGCACGGTTGTTCTGGCCGAGTTGTCCGGCGGGCGCGTGGGTCGGGTTCCGGCCCGGCTGGGGGCTCGGCACCACCAGGCAGGCCATGCGGTTGCCCTGCGCGCCGGGCACGGCGTAGGCGAACGTGATGTCCGCGGTGGCGACCGCGAGCGGTGCCGAGGTGGAGTGTGCCAGCGGTACCACGTCGCCGGGCCGCAGCCCGATCAGGTCGGCGGGGTGCATCCGGACCGGCTGGAAGCGCACGGAGACCTCGATCGGCGCCCCCTCCAGCCCGGCGACCACGTTGCGGTAGGCGGCCTCCCGGGCGGCCCGCTGGGCCTCGGTGAGCACGCCCTCCCCGCGCTCGCCCTGCAGCTTCGGAAAGATCGCGCCGAACGGCAGGCAGATCGTGGCCACGCACTCCTCGCTGCCGACCCGCATCTCGAACGACGACACGATGACCGCGTCGGAGGTCGCGCCGGCCTGGGCGAACTGGGGGTTGTACTCGATCGTCATCATCTCCGGGCGCAGCGCCACGATCCCCTCGAAGGCGTAGCGGAGCTCACCGAGCGTCCGGTCGATGAGACCGTGCAGCAGTGGTGTCTCGATGTCGCTCAGCGGGCGCTGCGGCTGGGGGCCGCCGGGGCCGCCCAGCATGTGGTCGATGCAGACCATGGCGGTGCTCAGGGAGAACTCCAGGATGGCGGTGCCGGCTAGCGGTTCGATGGCGAACATCGCGACGATCGTCGGGCTCGACAGGCTGCTGATGTACTCGTCGTAGGTGAGCTGTTCGATGGAGATCAGGCTGATCTGTGACACGGCGCGCAGGCTCGTGGTCAGCAGCGTGGAGTACTGGCGGGCGAAGGTCTCGTAGGCGATCTGCAGGGTCCGGACGTGCTCCCGCGAGAGCTTGGTCGGGCGCCGGAAGTCATACGGCTCGGGACCGGAGCTCTTGCCGCCACGCCGGCTCATCTTGCCGGGCGTGCGGCCGCCTCCGGTCGCCGACGTTGACTGCGTCACTCTCTTACCATCGGTCTTTTTGGGGGCACTTTGACGTAAAACGGCCGAAACGGACCTGAAGGTTTCCCTCGGAACCCGCTCACTGGATCACGAAGGTGGTGAAGTAGACGTCCATCACCTCCTTCTTCTTGTCCTTCGTGTAGGCCTCCACGACCTTCGCGACGAGGTCCTTCTTGGCCTTGTCGCGCCCCTCGGCGGTGAGCAGCTCGGCCTCGCTGCGGTTGCTGAAGAGCTCGATGGCGATGTCGAGGGCTTTGCTGCCGTCGGGGGCTTCGGCGGCCTCGGTGGTGGCCTGGAGGGTCAGTTTGAGTTTGAGGTAGTGGCCGTC
>NZ_JBEPDB010000039.1:0-73599 GCF_040300025.1 Dactylosporangium sp. NPDC000555
CGTTGTGCCTGGTCAGTCGGCGTGACCGGCGGCGGAGGTGGCGAGGGCGGCACCGGCCCCTGCACCGAGCCGTGCACCGAGCCGTCCCGCTGGTCGCTGACCGCTGGCGGGGTGTCGCCGCGGAGACGGCGGAGTTTCTCGGCGTGCCTTCTGGCGAGGCCCCAGTCTCGATGCCGTGCGTGCTCCCGGCGGAACTGCTCATTCGCCGGAGAATAACGACGTGACCTGGTTCGGTCACGCATGGCAGCCAACTCCGCTCTTGAAAACAATCCCAGCTGCCCCATGCATACAATTATCTCAGAATTCGGCCGAAACCACCGCCCCGAACGGCAGTCCATATCAAGGTGATCTCAACGAGGATGCCTGCGAAATCTGGATGACACGCCCGGATCCTTCTCCACGGTGAGGACTCCACGTGATCACATACCGTGCCATGGTCGACGTGCCCAAGAAACTGGTGGCCCATGTCGCCGCGCTCGTGCTCACCCAATTCGAGAACCGAGACCTACGCAGTTCTCGCTGAGATCACCTCCTGCGAACACGAACGCCAAGGCGGTGGCGCGGCACACGACCCAGCCGTGGGTCATGCTGTATGTGGAGTGCTGGCTCAAGGCGCCGATGCGGATGCCCGACGGAACCCTGACCCACCGGACGAAGGGAACGCCGCAGGGGTCTTTATGTCCAGCTGAACAAAAGACCCTAATGAGCAGTGCTGGGTTATTTGCAGCATCGGCGTGTTGAGGCTGGCCGGGTGGTGCTGGGGGGCGAGCGCTGCGCATAACGCGGTGAGGATTCCGGTCAGGGGTTCGGTGCGAGTCGTCGGATGTGAGGTCGGCCGCCGCGGATTCCAGGACGTCCGGGGAGATGTCAGGGAGATCGTCACCGGCGAAGGGCGACACAGTCGAAGTCTGGATGCGCACTTCTCGGCAGGACAGGAAGCTGTGATGACGATGGTCCTGCCGCCGACCAGCGCTCGCGGCAGAAGCGCACGCTGCCGGTCGATTTTGACGGCGAGGGAGGCGTGACAGTTCAGGGCTCGGGGCGGTCAAGCCTCCTCGGACTGAACCAGAACGAGGGGCCGGACGTAGCTTAGGCGAGCTCGAGGTCAGCGCCCCAAGTCCTTCGGACGCGTCCGAGTGTTGAAACGGTGACCACTACGGCGACAAGGCCCGCAGTTGTTGCCACAGTCCACCGTCCACCTGGATCGGTCGAGACTGCGAGCGGAGACCATGAAGCGATAGCGGGTTCCATTTGTGAAGCAATAGTCAACGAAAAGTATAGCATCAAGACCAGGCCGCTTGCGACGAAGGCGCCGAGGTAGGGGGCTACGCAGAATGAAAGCGCCGTCAAAAACAAAACATTGGCGGCCACGCGGGGGTAGTCCCCGGCCGGCATTGCGACGAGGGTTGAGGCTGCAAGGATGAGCTGGGGGCCGACGAACCCGGCAGCCAGGGCGAACGCCGAAGGGACCCATCTGCGGCGGGGAAGACCCAGTCGATCAATAATCCACAATCTTGGACGCAGGATCACGATTCCGAGGCTGACCAGCAGGACGGCACCAAGTTCCGGTAGTCTCATCGTTACGGGCAAATACGCCTGGGCGAAATCGATTTTGAAACCACGTCGTGAAACGATCGCGGACGCAATGCCGAGAATGGCCGAGGTGACGAGGAACAATCTACCTGATCGTGAAGCGAAAAGTATGGACGCGCTCAAGGTGTCACGTCGCCCATGATCGCGCACTGGCGGACCTGCGAGCGGTGAGACTCGATCCACACTTTCAGCTCGGCATCGGACATGGAGGCGAAGCGCCCGGCCCGGTCTGTCGAATGATCCCCCTCTAGACGGCTCTCCAGCATTCTCATGGTCCGCGTCTGATCGTTGTTGCTATTCAGGCCGAATGTCGATAGGCACGCGTTCCCCCCGGCGGAGATAAAGACGAATTCCGATCGCGACGACACGATATCCAGAGTTGGAGAAAGGTCGTAATAGAATGTTGTGGCCTCATCCGCGCTCAGTGAGGGAAGCTTGAGTGCGCGATCGTACACCTGCCGAAAAGGGAATCCCTCTGTTCCCACGACCGCGACAATGGGCTCTATTGCTCCCACCAGTGCAGCGAGCTGGGCCTCGTGGCCCTTATGGACACAGACCTTCATTCCTGCGGCAGCGCCGCATACGGTTGGCGTCGACGCGTCCTCGACGAACAAGGCTGGCTTGTTGGCCACGCCGACAGTGAGGAACGCCAGCGGCACCAGCCAGATCAGCGCCCGGCTTGGTGCGGGCCATTGGCGGTCAAACCGGCGGTGCGAGAGAATCCCGTCGGCGGCAGCGAGTGCGATGAGGCTGAGCACCACAATGAACGCGATTCGGAAGATGACCAACGTCGGCGCCTCGTGGAAGCCGAGACTCGGTGGGATGTGCAAAACCGGTGCCACGGCCGCGAACGTGTCGCCGGAGTATCCGACGAATGTGGTAACGAGGGCGAGAGCGAACGCGGCAGGTGCGATGAAGGCCGATCGCGCGATGAGGCCGATAAGCCACCCGAGGATGAGGAACGCGTTTAGGGCCAACAGACCTGTGGCAGCGACAGCCAGGTCCAGAGTGCCGTAGGTTGCTGAGCGTAGCGTCATAGCTAGAACGGGAGCAAGCGCGAGCAGATACCCGACCGTGACGACCGCGGCCAGTGGGGCGAGATTCTGTGCGAGGAATTGACCGCGATCGCGGGGAAATTTTGGTAGCGCGAATGGTCGCGTGGGAGGGGTCAGTCGACCGCCGAGGTAGGCGCCCAGGAACGCCACCAGGGGCCCGGTTAGGTCCAGTCGTTGGTGAAACAATGCTGACGTACCGGCCCACTCCTGGTAGGGCCACGACAGCATCTGGAACACGGTGGCGAAGGTGAGCCCGAATACCGCCAGGCCGGCAAGGACGTAGAAGGGCGCACCAAGCGGCCAGAAAATTCCGACGCGTCGATCAGGCATTGTCGCCGCCTAACCGCTCGATGATTCCCGCATACGCTCGCTCGAAGGGTGACCCGAGCCCTACGTCTACGCTCGCGTCTGCCACCAGCGCGGCCAGCTTCTCCACCGCATCATCGAAAACCATCCGCCCCCCTGCAAGAATGCCCACCCTCTGACACAGGTGAGTCACATCTTCAACGAAGTGGGTCGAAAGGATCACGGGCAATCGTGTCCCGATGTCGGCGATCACCTCTCGCAGGTTAAGCCGCTGCCCCGGGTCCAAGCCAACAGTAGGCTCGTCGAGGATGAGCAGCTCAGGCTCGTGCGCTAGAGCCGTAGCAACACCGAGACGCTGCCGCTGCCCGCCAGACAGAGTCCTCACCTTCGTGTCGGCGCGTTCCTTCAAGTTCACCCTATCGAGAGCCTGACCTGCCGCAGCACCGCAGGCTCTTCGCGGTACTCCATTTACCCAGGCGGCGTAGCTTATCGTGTCTCGCACGCTCATTTCGGCCGCGAAGGTGAAGTGTTGCGGCACAAACCCGATCCGCTTTCCGAATCCCTTGTCTTTGCTGTTGTGCTGGCCGTCAGTCCCTATCGCTGTTATGGTGCCCCGGCGTGGTGTGGTGATGCCTGCGATCAAGTGCAGGAGGGTGGTCTTCCCTGCGCCGTTCGGCCCCAGAAGACCGGTGACACCGGCGCTGACCTGCCAGGACAGCCCATCGAGAACGACCCTTCGTCCATAACTGGCAACAACATCATGCACTATGAGATTCATCGACACCCTCAACCAGGCTGACGCAGATGACCGCCGGCGCGTATCACCCACCGGCGGTCCCACACTCTATAGCTCGGCGAATATCGCGTAAAGGACGAACTCGACTCTTCGGCCCTTGATCTCAGCGGCCGACGGCTTGCCGCTCGTCCGAAGTCTCATTGCCGCTGGAGCTGACCGTCCACTTGCAGTACGAGCCCGGCCCGTTCCTGCAGTCCCCTTGCACGCCGCGATCGCCGTTGCTGAAGTTGGCCTGACGGTAGTAGATGTACGAACATCTGAGCGGCACGAGCCGGGTAAATCGAGAGGTTTACGTCCGGATCTGTGGGTGCCTGGGGATGAGATTCCCCCGGGCGACCCGGCACTGATCGTCGATTTTTGTGCATGTGCACAGTGTTCGAGGATTTGGCAGACTACGGTGTCGCCGATCCGTCGAACGATGAGGTGCAATCCATGCGTGACGGAAGTGTCCAGCCCAACGAGACCACCGTGCCATTGCTCCCCTGCGTCGCGCCGGAGGTGACCCTGGCCTTCTGGCGCGCCCTGGGCTTCGCCGTGACGTACGAGCAGACAAAGCCCTACCTGTACCTGGCGTTCCGGTGGAGCGGGTTCGAACTGCACTACGGACACGCGCCCAGCGGCGTGGACCCGTCCCAGGAGAAGACCGGCGGATGCTTGGTGATGGTCGATGCGGTCGCGCCGTACCACGCGGCATTCACCGAAGCGATGCGCCGCACCTACGGCAAGGTGCTCGCCAAGGGACTGCCCCGGATCACCCGGTACCGGCCCGGCGCCTCACGGTTTACCGTCATGGACCCGTCCGGCAACTCGATCCTCTTCATCCAGCGCGACGAGCCGGCGGAGTTGGAGTACGGAGGATCCAAGCAGCTTCAAGGGCTCGCCCGGGTCTTGGACAACGCGCGGATCCTGCGCGAGTTCAAGCACGACGACCTCGCGGCGTTCCGCGCGTTGAACTCAGGGCTGCGTCGCCACGGCGACAGCGCGTCGGCCGTGGAGCGGGCGGTGGCGCTGGCCGTGCTCATCGAGCTGTCGACAGTGCTGGAAGAGCCGGAACGAGTGCCGGAATGGGGAGCCAGGCTGCGGCAACTGGCCCTCACCATGGAGGAGCGTCGTCAGGTCGAGTCCGCCGTCGCCGACCCCACACTGCTCGAGCGGTGGATGCCCGCCACGACGTGACGCATCGCCGCCGCCATTACGGACAGAGGGTGCCCGCCGGCGGACCGATCGCCGGCGGGCCGAGCCGGCGTCAACGGTGGCCCGCGAGGACCTCTCGGGCGATGGCGTCGCGTTCGGCTGCCTCGCGTTGGACTTGGGCCTGTTCCGCGGCGGCGCGCTTGTCGTACGCCGAACGCGCGGCGGCGATGTCGTTCTGGTGCGTCTCGGTCCAGGTGACCAGTGCCCGGATCGTCTGGTGCAGGGTGGTGCCGAGTGCGGTGAGCTCGTAGTCGACGCGGGGCGGGACCGTCGGGTACACCGTCCGGGTGACCAGCCCGTCACGTTCCAGGTGCCGGAGGGTGCGCGCGAGCATTCGCTGGCTGATGCCGTCGATCATGCGCCGCAGTTCGGTGAAGCGCAGGCTGCGTCGGTCCAGCAGCGCGATGACGAGCAGTGACCACTTGTCCGCGATCCGGTCGAGGATCTGGCGCACCTCGCAGTCCACGCGGGTGTCCCACTGAAGGACGTCGTAGTCAGCGCCGGTATCCCCGCAGTCACCGAGGGACCGGAAAGTTCCGTCTTCCATACCAACCGATGGTGCCTGACGATGCTGTCGGTTACAAGAAGGAACCGGCATGCGCTGGGAGTACCGGAGGGTTGTTCGCCCTTCGAGAGGAGTCGGGGATGTCGACGTCGGGCAGCCGTATGGGCGCGCGGGCGTGGGGTGTGTTGTTCGTGTTGTGCGGGGCGATCTTCCTGGAGGGGATCGACGTCGCGATGCTGAATGTGGCGCTGCCGGCCATCAGGGAGGATCTCGGGCTGTCGACCGGTGTGCTCAGCGGGGTGGTGAGCGCCTACGTGCTCGGGTACGGCGGGTTCATGCTGCTGGGCGGGCGGGCGGCCGACCTGCTCGGCCGGCGTCGGATGTTCCTGCTGTGGCTGGCGGTCTTCCTGGCCTTCTCCGGGCTCGGTGGTTTCGCCACGGAGGGCTGGATGCTGCTGGTGGCGCGTTTCGTCACCGGGGTGGCTGCCGCGTTCATGGCCCCCGCCGGGCTGGCCCTGGTCACCACCAACTTTCCGGATGGCCCGCAGCGCACCAGGGCCCTGGGCGTGTACGCCGGTACCGCCGCCGGTGGTTTCTCCCTCGGCCTGGTCGCCGGCGGCCTGCTGGTGTCGGCCGGCTGGCGGTGGGTGTTCTTCGCCCCGGTCATCCTCGCCGCGCTGATCCTGTTCGCCGCGTTTGCCCTGCTCACCGACGACGTGCCGGAGATTCGGCAGACGCAGGGTTTCGACCTCGCCGGCGCGGCGAGCGTCACCGCCGCGATGTTGCTGCTCGCCTACGGTGTGGTGCGGCTGGAGAACGGCGGGGAAGGGCTCGGGACGACCGTGGCCGTCGTCGCGGCCGGCGCGGCGTTCCTGGGGATCTTCGTCCTGATCGAGCGACGCTCGACCAACCCACTCGTCCGGCTCGCGATCCTGCGCTCCGCTGCGCTGGTGCGGACCAACCTGGGTGCGCTGCTGTTCATGGTCGCGTTCGCCGGGTTCCAGTTCATGGTGACGCTCTACCTGCAGGAGCTGCGTGGCTGGAGTGCGCTGCAGACCGGTCTGGCCATGCTGGTGGTCGGTATCGACACCATCCTCGCCCCGACCCTGACGCCGTGGCTGGTCAACCGGTTCGGCAACGTACGGGTGCTCTTCGGCGGCATGCTTTGCGCCGTGCTGTCCTACACGCTGTTCCTGCCTGTCGCGCCGGACTGGACGTACGCGGCGATGCTGCCGAGCATGCTGCTGCTGGGCCTGTGCTTCTCACTGTCCTACGGTCCCCTGACCATGGCGGCCACCGACGGTGTCGACGAACAGGAGCACGGTCTTGCCGGTGGCCTCCTCTACACCTCGATGCAGTTCGGCATGGCGCTCGGCGTATCCGCGGTGACCGCGTTGAGCATGGCCACGGTCAGCGCCGAGGCCGCAGAGGGCCTCAGCCTGGACGCGATCCGCAACGGCCTGGTGCTGCCGGCGGTCGCGGCCGTCCTGGCCGCGCTCATCACGGCGTTCGGTCTGCGCCGCAATGCCGCGACGCCTCAGGCGCCGACCCCGGCGACTGCCCACACTCCGGCCTGACCAAGAGAGGCAGCGATGGCCACCACAGTTCCCACGTTCTCGATGATCGAGGGCCAATTCAACGCGTACCTCCGGGAGATCGTCTACGCCACGATGACCACGGTCGACGCCAAGGGCCGCCCGCGAGCCCGGGTGCTGATCGCGGTGTGGGAGCAGCTCGACCAGGGGCCGCAGGGCTGGCTGGCGACGTACAAGACGCCGGTCAAGGCGGCACATCTGGCCAACAACCCGCACGCCACCTTCTCGTACTGGAGTCCTCGACAAAACGCCGTGGCGATCGACACGGTTACCGAGTGGGTGCACGACATCGAGACGAAGCAGTACGTGTGGCAGCTGTACGAGCGGAGCAGCCCAACAGGGGTCGGCTATGACCTCGGCAATTTCTGGCACGGCGGCCCGGCCGACCCCAAGCTGCACGTACTGCGGCTGAACCCCTGGCGCATCCAGGTCATCCGCGGCAGGGACCTGCAAAGCCGCATCTGGCGGGCGCCCGACGCCGACTGACGGCTGCACGCCACGCTGACCACGGACCCGTCAGAATTCGTTGGCATGCCAGCAGCATGCTATGTTGCTGGCATGCCAACAACGTGGCGGGGGTGAGATTGTGACCACGGAACCCGGTGCGGCGGGCAGCCGGCCGCCGCACGTCGGCGTCAGCGTGGCCGAGGCGCCGTTGAGCTCGCTCATGTTGCAGCTCGTACGAGCCCATGCCGCGATCGCGACCGCGATGCTGCAACAGATCGACCTGGTCGCCCCGCAGGAGCTGGTCCTGCTGTTCCTGCAGGAGCATGGGCGCACACCGCAGTCGGAGATCGTCTACTTCCTCGGCCGCGATCGATCCACCGTCACCAACACCCTGCAGGCGATGGAGCGCGCCGACCTGATCACGCGCACCTCGTCGCAGACCGACAAGCGGACGATGATCGTCAGCCTGTCGAGCAAGGGCCGGCGGCTGTGCCCCCGTATCCGCGAGATCTGGTCCGATCTGGAGCGGATGGCGTTCGGCGGACTCACCACCCGGCAGCGTGCTGACCTTGCCCAATTGTTCACCGGCATCCGTCAGGGGCTGCCGCCGGCCGGCGGACCCTCCTTGACCTCGCCGGCCTCAGACGATCTGGAAAAGGCAAGACAGCGAAGGAAGGCTCCGTGACCCGGACGCCGCCAACATCGCCGCGGCCACACTGCTGGTCGTATCCAGCCTGACCCGGCACAATCCAGGAGCATTCCCATGGCCATCGCGATCGTCTTCGCCGAATACGGCGACCCGCAAGTTCTGCGCCCGATCGACATCGACCCGCCCACCGCCGCAGCGGGCCAGGTCCGCGTCCAGGTCAAGGCCGCCGGCGTCAACCCGGTCGACGTCAAACTCCGCCGCGGCGACTTCGCCGCCGCCATGCCGGTCGACTTCCCATCCCGCATCGGCAACGAGTACGCCGGAATCATCGACCAGGTCGGCGACGAGGTGACCGGCTTCGCGGTCGGCGACCACGTCCTCGGGTCGGCGACCGGCCAGTGCTACGCCGAATACGTCGTCGTCGACGCCGCGGACGTGGTAGCCAAACCCGCCGGGATACCGTGGACCGTAGCTGCCGGCCTGCCCGCCGTCGGGCAAACCGCGCACACGGCGCTGCGACAAATCGTCGTCCGTGCCGGCGACACCGTGCTGATCCACGCCGCCGCCGGCGGAGTCGGCACCATCGCCACGCAACTGGCCCGCCTCTGGGGCGCCGCCGTCATCGGCACCGCCAGCGAGCGCAACCACAACTATCTCCGCTCGCTCGGCGCCACACCGGTCGTCTACGGAGACGGCCTCGTCGAACGGGTCCACGCACTCGCGCCGGCGGGAGTCGACGCCGCGCTCGATGCCATCGGCGGCGAGGCGATCACCGTATCCCTCGCTCTCGTGCCGGACCATGGCCGGATCGGCACCCTCGTTGATGCCGAAGCTGCCAGAACGCACGGGATTCAACGCGTCGGAGGCCGATCGACCGTGGCCCTGCGCGAGCTGGTCACGCTGTACGACCAAGGCAGCCTGCAGCTACCGATCCACGCGACGTTCCCCCTGACCGAAGCCCACCACGCGCATCACGAGGTCCAGACCGGCCACGTCCGCGGCAAGGTCGTCCTCACCATGCCGTGACCTATTGACGGCTCCGACGCGCGGAGCGTAGTCAGCGGCAGACCGTCGCCAGTTGGAGGAAGAGCCAGCACGAGCCCGACAGTGACACGGCGACGGCGGTCGCCGCCCGGACCGCGGCGTTCAAACGACTGCGCCCGCGCCAGGTCACCGGA
Source organism: Dactylosporangium sp. NPDC000555 (assembly GCF_040300025.1). Classification (NCBI taxonomy): domain Bacteria; kingdom Bacillati; phylum Actinomycetota; class Actinomycetes; order Micromonosporales; family Micromonosporaceae; genus Dactylosporangium; species Dactylosporangium sp. NPDC000555. Next base: position 9,319 of record NZ_JBEPDB010000039.1, read on the forward strand.
AGTGCCTGTTCCATGATGACGAGGAACGCCCAGCCGATCATCACCAGCGGCAGGTAGAAGTCCCAGTCGGAGTTCGCGAACGCGCTCGCGTTTCCGTTCCCTCCTGCGTTCGGGCAATCCTGCTGGTGGAGGATCGGGTCGAGGAACACCAGCAACGACGCCATGACGGCGCCGCCCACAAGGCAGGCCCACCAGCCGCTCAGACGTGACGGACGTGAAGTATCGGCGACCACCGGCTCACGCTAGCAACGCTATCGGCGGAAGCCGGGACGACCGTGTGTTGCTCCTGTGAAGGTTCTCGGACGAACACGCCTCCCCGCAGCCGATGAGGCGCGCCGACGTGCCGGCGCGGTAACGATGCGGTATATCCCACTATACCGATCGCGTTAGTCGGATTATCATTTGCCGTGTGTTGGGCAATGACGGGCAGCTCGACCTATTCGTCTCTGGCGTTGTCTTCCTCGACATCGTCTTCACCGGACTGCGCGAGCTTCCGGCGCCGGGCACCGAGGCGTGGGCGCCCGGGATGGGCTCGAGCCCGGGTGGCATCGCCAACCTCGCGGTCGCGGCCGGGCGGCTCGGCCTGCGCACCGGCCTGGGCACGGCGCTCAGCACCGATGCATACGGTGAGTTCTGCTGGCAGGTCCTCAGCGACCAGGAGGGCCTCGACCTCTCGCCCGCGCGACGGCTCGACGACTGGCACTCCCCGGTGACCGTCTCGCTCGTCTACGACCGGGACCGCAGCATGGTCACCCACGGCCATCCGTTGCCCGTGAACGCCGATGGCCTCGTCGCCGACCTGCCCACGGCGCGCAGCGCCTTCGTCAGTCTCGGCGACGAGCGTGCACCATGGGTGCGCCGGGCCACGGACGCGGGTGCGCTGGTCTTCGCTGATGTCGGCTGGGACGCCAGTGCGGCATGGTCGGTCGCCGCGCTGGATGTGCTCGACGACTGTCACGCATTTCTGCCCAATGCGGCCGAAGCCATGCACTACACGCGCACCGAGACCCCGCGGGCCGCCCTGCACGGGCTGGCCGATCGGGTGCCGGTGGCCGTGGTGACCTGCGGATCCGACGGCGCGCTGGCCATCGACTCGGACACCGGTCTTGTGGTCAGCGCACCCGCGATCGAGGTGGACGCCCTGGACCCAACCGGTGCCGGAGACGTCTTCACCGCGAGTTTCATCGCCGCGACGCTGTGGGGCCTGCCGTTGCGGCAGCGGCTCGCGTTCGCCAACCTCGCCGCGGCGCTGTCGGTCCAGCACTTCGGTGGCTCGCTGTCCGCGCCCGGCTGGGGCGACATCGCCGATTGGTGGAGCGCGGCGCGGCGCCGGGCGGCCCGTCACCACAACGCGTCCAGCGAGGCGGAACTGGCCGCGCAGTATGGCTTCCTCGACGACATGATTCCCCAGGGCGAGTGCCGGTCGCCGAGGCGGGCGACGGCGACGATCGCGCGGGTGCCGGAAGTGGCCTGATGGACATCGCTGTGGATGCCGGACGGAAGCGGGTCGCGGCGCCGGCCACGCGGCGACACGGATGGCGCCGGGCGGCGACCGGATATGCCTTTCTGCTGCCGAGCCTGATCGGCGTCGTGGGCTTCCTGCTCGTGCCGATCGTCGTGGTCGTCGGCATCAGCCTGCACCGGTGGGACCTGGTCAGCCCGGCCGACTGGGTCGGAGCCGACAACTATCGGTCGGTGCTCACCGACCCGGCATTCGGCCGCTCGCTCGTGGTCAGCGTCTCGTTCGTGCTGCTGGTGATTCCGGTGCAGGTCGCGCTCGGCCTGGGCGTCGCGTTGCTGTTGCACCGCCGGTTGCCCGGATCCACCTGGTTCCGCGCCGTCTACGTGCTGCCGTGGCTCACCGCGCCGCTCGCCCTCGGCGTGGTGTGGAGATGGCTGTTCGATCCGTCGGACGGCGCCGTCAATGCGCTGCTCGGGCGCCGCGTCGAGTGGCTGACCAGCCCGGTGCTGGCGCTGCCGTCGGTCGCGACGGTCACCGTGTGGACGAACGTCGGCTACGTCGCGCTCTTCTTCCTCGCCGGACTGGCCGGCATCCCTGAGCAGTACCACGAGGCGGCGCGTGTCGATGGAGCGAGTTCGTGGCAACGCTTCTGGCGGGTGTCGCTGCCGCTGCTGCGCCCGACCACGTTCTTCGTGCTCACCACGCAGGTGATCAGCAGCTTTCAGGTCTTCGACACGGTGTACGCGATGACCAGGGGCGGCCCGGCCGGCCGTACCGAGGTGGTCGCCTCGGCCATCTACAAGGAGGCGTTCACCTCGTTCCGGATGGGCCGCGCCGCGGCGATGTCGGTGGTGTTGTTCGTTCTGCTCGCCGCCGTGACGCTCGCCCAGCAGGTGTACTTCCGCCGGCGCACGACCTATGAGATGAGCTGAGGCCCGTGCACCGACGTGTTGTGCTCAACGCCGCCACCTACCTGGCCCTGATGGTCGGCGCGGTGCTGACCCTCGCACCGTATCTGCTGAGCGTGCAGACCTCGGTGAAGACGCCTCAGCAGTTCGCCCGGCAGTCGCCGCTGGCCGTGCCCTCGCCCGTGACCGGGCAGAACTACGTGGCACTCGCCGTCGGCGAGCACACCCTGGTGCCGCCGCTCGTCATCACCGTCCAGGTGGTCATCGTCGTCGTCCTCGGGCAGCTGGTCTGCTCCGTGCTGGCCGCGTACGCGTTCGCCCGGCTGAGCTTTCCCGGGCGGGACGCGATGTTCTGGATCTACCTGTCCACGCTGATGGTGCCCTTCGTGGCCACGCTGGTGCCGCGGTTTGCGATGCTGAGCCGGCTCGAGCTGCGCGACACCTTCTGGGGCATTGTCCTGCCGTCGTTGTTCGGTTCGCCCTACGCCGTCTTCCTGCTGCGGGAGTTCTTCCGCGGTATCCCAGAGGACCTCATCAGCGCGGTTCGGCTTGACGGTGGGGGACACCTCCGCGCGTTGTGGCACGTGATCCTGCCGCTGAGCCGCCCGATCCTGTCCACGTTGTCCATCATCACCGTGGTCACCCACTGGAACGAGTTCCTGTGGCCGCTGGTCATCACCAGCAGCGAGCGCTGGCGGGTGCTCACGGTCGCCACGGCGGCCCTGCAGAGCCAGTACAACGGCAACTGGACCCTGGTCATGGCCGCCGCCACGCTCGCCACGCTGCCGCTGCTCGTGCTGTTCCTGGCCTTTCAGCGGCACATCGTCAGATCCATCACCATCACCGGCATGAAATGAGGAAATCGAGCGTGAGAACGCATCGGCTGCTCGCCGTGCTCGCCGCGGTGGCGCTGGCCGCCGGCGGCTGCGCCGTCGGTGGCGACGGCGCGTCGTCATCCGGCCGTGCCACGACGGTCACCTTCCGGCTCTGGGACGAGCAGGTCGCCAAGGCGTACCGCGAGTCGTTCGCCGAGTTCGAGAAGCGCAACAGCGACATCAAGGTGGACGTCCAGCTGGTGCCGTGGGCCGACTACTGGACCAAGCTGCCGACCGACATCGCCTCGGGCACCGCCGCCGACATCTTCTGGACCAACACCTCCAACTTCGGGCTGTACGCCGACAGCGGCCAGCTGCTGCCCATCGACGACAATCTCGGTGCGCAACAGCAGGAGTGGACCCGGTCCGTCGTCGACCTCTACACCCGCAACGGCAAGCTGTGGGGCGTGCCGCAGCTGTGGGACTCGATCGCGCTGTACTACAACAAGGACCTGGTGTCCAAGGCCGGGGTCGACCCGGCGAGCCTCACCTGGGATCCGGCAGGTGCGGGCGACACGTTCCTGCCGGCGGCCCGCAAGCTCACCGTCGACTCGGCCGGCAGGACCGCCGATCAGCCGGGCTTCGACTCCAGCAAGATCACCCAGTTCGGCTTCAACGCCGCGCTCGACTCGCAGGGCATCGTGTGGAACTTCGTCGGATCCAACGGCGGCACCTGGCAGAACGGCGACACGTTCGACTACGCCGACCAGCCCAAGACCGTCCAGGCGGTGCAGTACATCGTGGACCTCATCAACAAGCACCACGTGGCACCATCCGCGGCGGACACCAACACCAACGACGACAAGGCGCTGCAGCTGTTCACGCAGGGAAAGATCGCCCTGTTCCAGTCCGGGCCGTACAACCTCAAGAACATCAAGGATGGCGCGGGCTTCGCCTGGGGCCTCGTCCCCCTGCTGAAGGGCCCGGCGGGCCGGGTCGGGGTCGTGCACGGCGTCGCGGCCGTCGCCTCGGCGAAGACCAAACACAAGGACGCCACCGTCAAAGTGCTCAAGTGGATCGGCACGGCGGACGGGATCAAGCCGATCGCCGCGGGCGGGTTTGCGTTCCCCGGCGTCACCGCCGCCCAGCCGGCCTTCGTCGACTACTGGCAGAAGGCCGGCGTCGACCTGAAACCCTTCCTCGACTCGTCCGTCGGTACCACGTTCCCCGCCCCGGTCGGTCCGCGGGTCGGCGCGGGCGGCACCGCGGCCGACCCGATCCTGCAACAGATCTTCCTCGGCCAGCTCGGTGTCGGCGAAGGGTTGAAGAAGGCCCAGGACGCGGCGAACAAGGCCATCAAGGGATAGCGGAATGCGACTGACGATCCTCGGCGGCGGCGGATTCCGGGTGCCGCTCATCCATCGCGCGCTCCTCGCCGACGTCGCAGAGGATCGGATCACCGAGGTCACCCTCCACGACACGGACGCCGCCCGGCTGGCCGCGATCGGCCGGGTCCTGGCGGCGCAGGCCCGCGGCGTGCCCGGCGCGCCGCGGGTCACCGCGACCACCGACCTCGCCGCGGCGGTGACCGGTGCCGACTTCGTCTTCGTCGCGATCCGGGTGGGTGGTCTCGAGGGCCGTGTCATCGACGAACGGGTCGCCCTCGCCGCGGGTGTCCTGGGCCAGGAGACGGTCGGCGCCGGCGGTATCTCGTACGGACTGCGCACCGTCCCGGTCGCCACCGCGATCGCCGAGCGGATCGCCGCGGCCGCGCCGGACGCCTGGGTCATCAACTTCACCAACCCTGCCGGCCTGGTCACCGAGGCCATGACGCGGCATCTCGGTGACCGGGTGGTCGGCATCTGCGACACCCCCGCCGGGCTCGGCCGCCGGGTCGCCGCGGCGCTCGGTGCGGACCCGGACCAGGTGCGGCTGGACTACGCGGGGCTCAACCACCTCGGCTGGCTGCTCGCCGTCCACGTCGGCGCGCGGGATGTGCTGCCGGACCTGCTCGCCGACGAGGTGGCACTCCACTCGTTCGAGGAGGGCAGGCTTTTCGGCGCCGATTGGCTGCGGGCTCTCGGCGCGGTTCCGAACGAGTACCTGCATTACTACTACAGCAACCGGGAGACCCGCGCCGCGGCACGGGACGCGGCGCAGACACGCGGCGCGTTCCTGCTCGACCAGCAGCGAGGGTGCTATGCGTCGCTCGCCGACCCGGCCGCCGACCCACTGTCCACATGGGAGGGTGTGCGCGCCGAGCGGGACGCCACCTACATGGCCGAGAACCGTACGGCGGCGGGCCTCGCCGCGGCGGCGCACGATACCGGGACCGCCGGCGGCTACGAGGACGTGGCCCTCGCCGTGATGCGAGCCATCGCGAGCGACGAGCCGGCGACGCTCATCCTCAACGTGCGCAACCGGGGCGCCCTCGGGATGCTGGACGACGACGCGGTCGTCGAGGTGCCCTGCACGGTGGACGCGCGGGGAGCGCGGCCCGCCCCGGTGGGGCAGCTGCCCGGTCACGCGGCGGGGCTGGTCTGCTCGGTCAAGGCCAGCGAGCGCGCCGTCCTCGACGCGGCGGCCGGCGGCTCGTGGACCTCGGCGCTGCGCGCCATGGCCACCCACCCGCTCGTCGACTCGGTGGCGGTCGCCCGGCGGCTGCTCGAAACCTACCGGTCGCACTTCCTGGAGCTGGCCTACCTGCGGTAGGGCTCCGACCGCCGGATATTTCTCGGAAAGGGACACGCATGTCATATCGCCTCCTGGGCCGGACCGGAGTCCACGTCAGCCCGCTCACCCTCGGCGCGATGAACTTCGGCGCCAACGCCAACCTCGACCACGCCGACGGCATCCGGATCATCCACGCCGCGCTGGATGCCGGGATCAATGTCATCGACACCGCCGACGTCTACTCCCAGGGCGAGTCCGAAGTGATCGTCGGCAAGGCGATCGCCGGCGGGCGACGCGACGACGTCGTCCTCGCCACGAAGCACGCGGCCATCGGCGATGAGGTCAACCACAAGGGGAACTCGCGGCGCTGGATCCACCGGGCCGTCGAGGCCAGCCTGCGCCGGCTCGGCACCGACCACATCGACCTGTACCAGGTACACCGGCCCGAGCCGGAAACCGACCTGGACGAGACCCTCGCCGCCCTGTCCGACCTGGTCCACCAGGGCAAGATCCGCTACTTCGGTACGTCGACCTTCGAGCCGCACGAGATCGTCGAGGCACAGTGGACAGCCGAGCGGCGCGGCCGGGAACGGCCGGTCACCGAGCAGCCGCCGTACTCGATCCTGGCCCGCGGCGCCGAGCGGGCGGTGCTGCCGCTCGCCCGGAAGTACGGACTCGGCGTCCTGCCGTGGAGCCCGCTCGCCGGCGGGTGGCTCTCAGGCCGGTACCGCAAGGGCGAGCCCGAACCCGCACTGTCGATCCGCCTGGACCGCCAGCCCGGCCGGCATGACCCGGCGCTGCCGGCGAACCAGCGCAAGCGGGAGGCGGTCGAGGCGCTCACCGGCCTGGCGGACGAGGCCGGACTCTCGCTGATCCACCTGTCGCTCGCGTTCGCCCTGCGGCATCCTGCGGTCAGCTCGGTGATCATCGGACCGCGCACCCTCGACCACCTCACCAGCCAGCTCGGCGCGGTCGACGTCACGCTCACCGACGACGTGCTCGACCGCATCGACGAGATCGTGCCGCCCGGCGTCACCATCAACCCCGCCGACGCCGGATACGAGCCGGCGTCGTTGACCGATCCGGCCCAGCGCCGCTCCTGAAAGACTCAGCCGGCAGCGGACTGGTGGCCCGGCGGGCGGCGAGGGCGGCGCCGAGCCGCTCCTCGCCGCCGCACGCCCGGATATCAGGCGGCGGGCTCGAAGGCGCCGTAGCTGCTGCGGAAGAACAGCAGCGGGGTGAGGGATGGGTCCTCGCCCGCCGCCAGCGGCCGCCCGATCACGATGTCGTGGTCGCCACCCGGGTAGATGGCGGCCAGCTCGCACTCGATGTGGGCCATCGAGCCGTCGATGATGGGCGAGCCGGTGTGACCGCGGTGCCAGTCGACACCGGCGAACTTGTCCGCGCCGGTGACGGCGAAGGCCCGGCTGAGGCGCTGCTGTCCGGCCGAGAGGATGTTCACCGCGAAGGTGCCGGTCTCCCGCAGCCGTGGCCACGTGGTGGAGGTCCGCGCCGGGCTGAACATGACCAGCGGCGGGTCCAGGGACAGGGACGAGAAGGACTGGCAGGTCATGCCGACGGGGCCGACGTCATAACCGGTGATGATGACGACGCCGGTGCAGAAGTGTCCGAGGATGCGACGGAAGACCGCGGGATTCGCGATCGCGCTATTGTCCACGACCGGGGCACTCACAGCTTCGCCCTGGTGTAGAGCCGCCGGGCGTTGCCTTCGAATATCTTGTACCGGTCGTCGTCGCTGAGCCAGTCGATGCCGGTGACCATGTCGACGGTGTCGTCGAACTTCCGGCCGGTCTCCGGGTCGATGAACTGGGCCGAGCCCCACATCTCGCTCGCGTACATGACGTTGTCGACGCCCATCTTCCTGATGGTGAGCTCGATCGACTCGGCGTCGTAGGTGGACAGATCAAAGTAGATGTTGCGGACGGCCTCCTCGAACGGCGCCAGCCGAGCGCCGACATGGATGGCCCGCATCCGGTTCCAGTGGAACGGGATGCCGCCACCGCCGTGCGGGATGACAAGTTTCAGCTGGGGGAAGTCCTGGAAGACCCGGGACGTCGTCAACTCGACGACGGCGGCCACGTCGGTGTTGACGTAGTGGGCGCCGTTCATGTGCAGGTGCGGGTTGCGGGTGTTGGCCGCATGGATCAACCCGACCAGGTCGTGCTCGCACATCTTCTCGTAGAGCGGATACCAGGAGCGGTCCGACAGCGACGGGCTCAGCGGCGCGATGCCGCCGGACGGGTCCGGGTTGAGCTGCAGGCTGACGAAACCCATGGCGACGCAGCGTTCCAGCTCGGGGATGCTGGCGGCCGGTTCCACGCCGGGGCTCTGGGGCAGCTGGAACGCAGGGATGAGCATGTCGGGGTACATGGCGCAGGCGCGGGCGATGAGGTCGTTGTTTATCTCGGTCCAGTGCCGGCTGATCCATTCTGGACCGAACTCGTGCCCCATCAGGCCCGCGCGCGGGCCGAAGATGATTTTGTCGATGCCGCGTTCCTGGTTCTCCCGGACGTGAGGCTGCAGGTGTTCGCGCAGCAAGTCGTCGGAGATGCCCGGGTCGCCCTTGCCTCGGGGAGGGCGGCTCAGCTGCCCGATCTGCCGGCCGCGGTAGGCGTCGAGCTGGACCGGCACCTGGGTGAAGTGGCCGTGCACGTCGACGATCATGGCGTGTCCTCCTTCCTCTTCGCCAACCAGGCCTTGGCGATGTCGGCCGCTTGGTTGGTACGCACCGGGTTGGGCATGAGCCACCGGAAGCCCTGCTCGAGCCGCTTCTCCACATTGGCGGGTGTGACGTGTGGGATACCGGCCGGCACCCCGGCGTCGTTGCAGATCGCCAGCACGTCGGCGATCGCGGCCTCCACCTCGGGGTGCTGGTAGGCCCGGGGGTACCCGAGGTCCTGGCTCAGGTCCCCCTCACCGATCAGCACCGCGCCGATGCCGGGGACCTCGGCCAGCATCGCCGGCAGGTTGCGGATGGCCTTGACCTCTTCGCACATGATGACCACGAAGATGTCGCCGTCCGGGGCCAGTGGCCAGGTGTCGGCCCGCCGGTAGTAGTCCATCACGTCGATGCCCCAGTAACGGGCGGCGCCGAACGGGCCGTCGCCACGCACACCGGCCGGCTCGTAGCGCGGCGCGGACGGCGGTCGTGGGTAGCGGCAGGCGGCGACGGCGTTGTGGGCCTCCTGGACGGTGCTCACGTGGGGGAAGATGATGCCGTAGACGCCCGCGTCGAGGGCCTGCTTGGCCAGGAACTGGTTCATCTCGGAGCCGTTGGCCGGCACCCGGACGAACGGGGTGACCGTGGGCGACGGGTCGCCGCGCTCGAGGATGCCCTTGCGGTCAAGCAGGTACTGCAGGCTGTCTCGCAGCGCCGCGGTGGAGTACGGGTTGTGCTCCATCTCGAACACGACCACGTCGTAGGGTCCGTTGGCGAACGCCTGCGCGTTGCCCGGGTCGGCGGGGGAGAAGGACGCCAGCACCGGCCGGCCCTCCTCCAGGGCCCGGATCGCGCCGTTGAGGTGACCGTCCATCATCATGCCGCCGGCTTCGTGACGGGCCAGTAGCCCCAGTAGCTCAACGCGGTCAGGTCCCGGGTGAGCCAGCTCGAGTCGTCCACGTGGCGGCCCTGCACGCCGTACTCCAGCTCGAACCCGCCCGGGCAGAACAGGTAGAACGACAGGACCTCGTCGTTGGAGTGCTGGCCTAGTTCGGTCTTGAGCACGCCGGCCTCCCGGGCCCGGGCGAAGGTGCGCCCGAACGTCTTGATGCTGTCGGCCTCCAGCATGAAATGCCGCATGCCCTGCTCCGACGGCGTCTGGGTGAGCGCGATGGTGTGGTGGCGCGGGTTGCACCCCAGGAACCGCAGCCGCACGGTCATGCCGTTCGGAAACTTCACCGCCATCGAGTCGCGGTGGCGGAAGCCCATCACCCGGGTGTAGAAGTCGAACGCGGCCTCGATGTCGGCGCTTGGCAGCACCACGTGCCCCATGCCGAGGGCCCCGGTGAGGAAGCCACCGCCGAACGGCAGCTGGGCGTCGTCGCCGTCGACGACCGGGCTGAAGAAGATCTCGACCGGGTTGCCGTTGGGGTCGTCGAACGCGACGAACCGTTCCACTTTCCGGGCGTCGGCCTCCTCGGCGGAGCCTTCCTTGACCGCGACTCCGGCGGCCTGCAGCTCCGCCACGGCCGCGGCCAGGGTGGCACCGTCGCGGACCTCGAAGCCCGACGCGATGAGCCGGTCGCGGCTGCCCGGGATGATGGCGATGCGCATCGGCCGTTCATCGAGACGGATGTGCAGGCCGCCGTCCGGGGTGTCGACGGCGACGGCGCCGAGCACGTCGTGCGCGAAGGTCCGCCACTCGTCGACCACGGTGGACTCGAGGCGTACATATCCAAGGCTATGAATGTCCAAAGCTAGAGTTCCTTTCGGTTCAGGCGGAGAGAGCGGCTCAGCCGGCCGCGAAAAAGTCCTTGGTGATGCGCTCGAACTCCTCGCGCTGCTCGATCATTGCCCAGTGGCCGCACTTCGGGAACACGTGCAGGCGGGCGTTCTCCAGCAGGCGGAAGCCGACGAATGCGCCGTCGAGGGGCTGCACCCGGTCCTCGCGGCCCCAGGTGATGAGCACCTCGTGCTTGATCAGGTGGGCCTCGCGCCAGAGCTCGCCCTCGGTGTGGAACTTCTGGTTGGCGACCTGCATGGCCTTCAGCCCGGCCCCGGCCGCCGGGTCGATGGCGGTCTGGAAGCGGTCGGCGATCAGCTCCGGCGTCACCAGGCTCTGGTCGTAGACCATGGAGCGCAGGAACGCCTCCATCTTCTCGGGAGTCTTGTCCGCGGCGAGGGTGAACTCCATCAGCCGGCGGATGCCCTCGCTGGGCCGCGGCGCGAACAGGCCGATCGACAGCGCCGAGCCGGGACCCATCAGCACCAGCCGCTTGGTCCGTTGCGGGTGGGCCAGCACGAACCGCACCGCCACCGAGGCGCCGAGCGAGTTGCCCAGCAGGTGCGCGGACTCCAGGCCCAGCTCGTCCATCAGGGACGCCACGGCGTCAGCCGCGTACTGCAGGTAGCTGCGGTCGTACTCGGCCGGGTGGCCCGACTTCCCGAAACCCGGCATGTCGACCAGGATGGTGCGGAAATGCTCGGCGTAGCCGGAGATGTTGCCCGAGAAGTTGCTCCACGACGAGACGCCGGGGCCCGCGCCGTGCAGCAGAATGAGCGGCGTTCCCGAGCCGAGCTCGTGGTAGTGCAGCGGGTGCCCGTTGAACGTGGTCGTACGGGTGGTCTTGTCATACAGCGCGTCCGGCATCGCTTCCTCCTGCTGGCGGTGGGACGGTGGGTGGTGGATCAGAAGCCCTGGTCGGCCACGGACAGGCCGAACCTCATCGCGCCGTAGGCCATCAGGATCGGCTCGGCGACGTTGCTGTTGTGCAGGCTGCCGGCGTGGATGTCACGCCAGGCCCGCTGGATCGGGTTGCGCTCGTGCAGGGCCCGGCCGCCCGAGTTGGTGAACACCCGGTCCACGGCCGAGGCGGCGAGCTGGGTCGCCCGCACCTGGTCCAGGCGGCAGCGCACTCGCAGTTCGAGCGGGATCTCCTTGCCGTCCCGGGCGAGGTCGACCATCTCGCCGAGGTCGCGCATCATCTGCAGCCGGGCGCCGTCGAGCTCGGCGGCCGCCTCGGCGACCCGGGCCTGGGAGAATGGCTCCTCGGCCACCCGTGAACCCTTCGAGATGCGGGTGCGCTCGGCCGTCCAGGCGATGTGCTCGTCCAGCGCGCCCTGGGCCGCGCCCAGCAGTGGTGCGGTGATGCCCCAGCTGAACACCGCGCCGAACGGCAGCGCGAAGATGGGCGAGGCGCTGGTCTCGCTGCCCGAGGTGAAGGCGTGGGTGCGGTGCTCGGGCACGAAAGCGTTGTCCACCACCACGTCGTTGCTGCCGGTGCCGCGCAGGCCCGCGACGTGCCAGACGTCCTCGACCGTGTAGTCGGTGCGGGGCAGCAGGAAGCACAGCCGGCGCACCGTTCCGTCGGGTTCGGTCGCGGCGCCGCCGACGATGACCCAGGTGCAGTGGTCGGAGCCGGACGAGAACGACCACCGGCCCGACAGCCGGTAGCCACCGTCGACGATCTCCACCTTGCCGCGCGGGGTGTAGGAGGAGCTGATCAGCACGTCCTGGTCGGTGCCCCAGACCTCTTCCTGGGCCTGGCGCGGCATGAGCCCGACCTGCCAGTTGTGCACTCCCACGACCGAGAACACCCACCCCGTCGACGGGCAGGCCGATCCGATGATCATCGCGGCTTCCATGAAGACCCGCGGGTCGAGCTCAAGACCGCCGTACGCGGCCGGCTGCAACGCCCGGAACAGGCCGGCGGACCTCAGCTCGGCGATGGTCTCCTCCGGAACGCGGCGCGCCTGCTCGGCGTCGAACGCACGTTCGCGAAGGATCGGGGCCATGGCGCGGGTCTTGTCCAGCAGGTCTTCCGGGTTCATCCCGACCTCCTCCTCGAGGGCTGTGTGCCCACTCTTCCTGCGAAGTTGCGATCTTGTCCAGCAGTGGTGCCGACCAGCGGCACATTCCCCGGCTCCGCGCGCTCGCCGCATCTGGACCTGGCGCGCGAGGCCGCCTATGGTGATCTCACTGGTCGGTCAGTCGGGCGCGACGGTGCCGGTCACCTGTGCGCTCGCCTTGGTACGCAACGGAATCTCCCGGATGAAGAACGTGGCAACGAACCCCACCGCCATCACCGCGGTCGCCCATAGGTACACGTCCTGCAGCGCCGCCGCGAAACCCGTTACCAGGTCGGAACGCAGTCCCGGCGGCAGTGCCGCGATCTGGTCGCGGGTCAGGTCGGCCACGTCGCCGCCGAACGGCTCGGGCAACGTGCTTTCCAGCCTGGCCGCGAACATGGCGCCGAAGAACGCCACCCCGACCGATGCCCCGATCTGCCGGACGAACTGGATGGTGGAGGTGGCGACGCCCAGATCGGCCTCGCCGACCGAGTTCTGTCCGGCCAGCATGAGGATCTGGTTCACCGTGCCGAGCCCCATGCCCAGCGCCGCCATGCCCAGCGCCTGCACCGGATAGGGTGTGTCAGGTTCCATTGTGGACAGCACGAGCAGGCCGAACGTCATCAGCGCCGTGCCCACCACCGGGAACACCTTGTACCGCCCCCGCCGCACCAACAGCCGGCCGGTGAGGAATGAGGCGAGCACCAGGGAGGTCATCACCGGGACCATCTTCAGCCCCGAGACCGTCGGCGTCTCGCCGTCGACGATCTGGAGGAACAAGGGCAGGAACGTGACCGCCCCGAGTGTCGCGAAGCCAACGAGGAACGCGATGCCGCAGGCGAGCCGGAAGACCGATGACTCGAACAGCCGCAACGGCAACACTGGCTCGGCCACCCGGCGTTGCACCATCACGAACAGCAGCACCACCAGTATCAGGCCCACCACGCCCACCAACAGCCCCGCCGGGTTCCAGCGGCCGCCGGTGACCCACGTGGTCAGCAGCACGATGCCCCCGGCGCCCGACGAGAGCAGGGCCGCGCCCAGCCAGTCGATACGCGCCGACGGTCGTCGCCGGGGCAGCTTCAGGACCACCGACGACACCACCAGCGCGGCGATACTGATGGGCAGGTTGAGGTAGAACACCCAGCGCCAGGACAGGTGCTCGGTGAGAATGCCACCCACCAGCGGCCCTACCACCGAGGCGAAGGCCCAGACCGAGCCGATGTAGCCCTGGTAGCGTCCCCGCAACGAGGGCGCCACCAGGTCGGCGATGATGGCCTGGGCCCCGACGATGACGCCGCCGGAGCCGATGCCTTGCACGGCGCGGAAAGCCACCAGCTGGCTCATCGAGCCGGCCAGCCCCGACAGCACCGAGCCGACCAGGAAGATGCCGATGGCGGCCTGGAACAACAGCTTGCGCCCGTAGAGGTCACCGAGCTTGCCGTAGATGGGAGTGGCCACTGTGGACGCGAGCAGGTAGGCGGTGACCACCCAGGACAGCTGGGCCAGGCCACCGAGGTCGGACACGATAGTCGGCAGGGCGGCGGTCACGATGTTCTGGTCCAGCGCGGCGACGAACATGCCCGACATCAACCCGAGCAACACCACCATGATTTGGCGGTGCGACAGGGGAGCGGCGTTCTTCACGGGGGTCAGCCTGCCGAACCGGGCGCCATTCGGCCCGGCCCCGTTCCGACCACCGGCACACTTCGCCCGGGAGCCGGACCGCTCATGACGCCGCGGCACCGGCCGACCAGGTGTAACGGTCGGGCGGCCATCAGTGTGGTGTCGTCCACAGGGCGGCCCGATCCGAGCAGGGGCTCAGGTGGCGAGGCCGAGCGCCATCCGGCCGGCGCCGAGAGTGCGGGAGATGCCGTGGGCGGCGGTCGTCACGGCGGGGGCGAGGGCGTCCATGCGGGTGCGGCTGGCCCGGCCGGTGACCGAGATGGCGGCGACCACCTTGCGGTCGTAGCCGAAGATGGGGGCCGCGACGCAGTTGACGCCGACGCTGGCCTCCTCGCGGTCGAAGCCGAAGCCGTTGGCGGCGATGGTCTGCAGCTCGCGGCGGAGCCGGATCGGCGAGGTGATGGTGGCCTGGGTACGGCCGACGAGGCCATGACTGATCACTCGGTCGAGCAGGTCCACCGGCGAGAAGGCGAGCAGTACCTTGCCCAGGCCGGTGCAGTAGAGCGGCATCCGCCCGCCCACCTGGGACAGGTCCGTGATGCGGTCATGGCCCCGGATCTTCTCCACGTAGAGCACGTCGAGGTCCTTGTGCACGGCCAGGTGCACGCTCACGTGGGTGCTCTCGTAGAGGTCCTCCATGTAGGGCAAAGCGGTCTCACGGAGCTCGTAGCGCATGGAGCTGTGCCCGGCGAGCTCGAAGATGCGGGTGCCCAGCGCGTAGCGGCCGCTTTCGTAGGTGAGCCAGCCGAGTTCCATCATCTGCTTGGCGGTGCGGTGCACGGTGGACTTCGGCAGACCGGTGCGCATCACGATGGCGGACAGGGTCAGGTGCCGGTGCCGGGGCCCGAACGCACCCAGGAGAGCGTTGGCGCGCTGCAGCACGGATTCGTTGCTCTGATCGGGTTGGCTCCGCATCTTCGGGAGGGTAAACCACATCCTGGCTTGTGTTGCGGGGTCGTTACGCTGTCGTAACACGCAGATGGCGAGCGCTCAGAACCCGTGCCGCTGGCCGGGAACCTTCATGTGCACCACGGCTGAGCTCGTGGAAACTCGGGGCACCCTGGAGGCCCGTCTCAGAAGACGCTTCTGCGACCGGCCTTGGAAGCCCTGTTGCGCGGAGGTTGCAAATGCGAACTCGGATTCGATCGCTTCTGGTGATCGGAGTGGCCGCGGCGTTCGCCGCGGCGTGCAGCTCGGGCGGAGCCTCGACGACCGGTGACACAACCACGACACCCTTTGACCGCAACGCGACGTTGCGGTTCGGCTTCTCCGTTTCACCGACAACGTGGGATCCGCACAAGCTTGCCCAGGATTACAACAACTTAGCGATCTTTCCCGTCTATGACCGAATCCTCGACACCGACCCCGAGGGCAAGGTGGTCGCCGGCCTGGCGAACAAGTGGGAGTTCGGCCCCGACGGTCTGACCCTGACCCTGACGATGCGCGACGGAGCCAAGTTCCATGACGGCAGCGCGGTGGACGCCGCCTCCGTGAAGGCCAACCTCGACGCCGCGATCTCCGGACAGGGCATGCTCGCCGCCCCGCTGCTGAAGGTCATCAGCGACGTCACGGTGAGCGACCCGAAGACGGTCAAGCTGACCCTCAAGAGCCAGGCGGCCTACCTGCCGTCGGTGCTCGCCAACCGCGCGGGCGCCCTGGTCTGCCCGAGCGTGCTGACCGCCGCCTCACTCGAGACTCAGCCGTGCGGCGCCGGCCCGTTCAAGGTGACCCTTTCCCGGCAGAACGACCGCATTGTCTACGAACGCTTCGAGGATTACTGGAACGTCAAGGATGTCCAGATCAAGACGCTGGAGATGACAATCCAGCCGGCCGAGGCGACCCGGCTCTCGTCGTTCCAGTCGGGCCAGCTCGACGCGACCTACATGAACGCGGCCACCATCGACAGCGCCAAGAGGGCCGGCGTGGCCGTGGACCCGCAGACGACGTTCACGTGGTACGGCATCTTCGTCAACTGGAGCAAGGGCGACCTCGGCAACCCGGCGGTGCGCCAGGCGATCAACCTCGCCATCGACCGCAAGTCCATCATCGACCGGCTCTCGTTCGGCTACGCCTCGGACTACCAGCAGCCGTTCCCGCCGAACTACTTCGCCCACAACAAGGACCTCAAGTCCCCGTACTGGACCTACGACCAGAACAAGGCCAAGGAGCTGCTGGCGGGCGCCGGGCTGACCGACAAGGTCTCGTTCACCTGCGAGCTGGCCAACTCCAACGCCTTCCCGGACATCGCCGCTGCCGTGCAGCAGCAGCTGGCCGCGGTCGGCATCAAGATGAACTACACCACGGCCACCAACCAGGCGGTCACCCAGAACTACTTCATCGAGGGCAAAACCGACTGCACGTTCGGCGCCTACTCCGGCGTGACGGACCCATCCCTGGCGCTGCAGCAACTGCTCGCCCCGGACGGAAGCCTCAACGGCTCCCACAAATGGCTCAAGCCGGAATTCCAGGCAATGTACGAAGCGACGCTGCGTCCCGGTGCCCAGCGCGATGCCGCGATCCACACCATGGTGAAGTCCGTCATGGAGGAGGCCGCCGTGATCCCGCTGTTCTACCCGCAGCGCTCCTACATCGCCAAGCCGAAGGTGAAGGGTCTGGAGAAGTTCCCCGTGGACACCACGACCCGGTTCATCAACCTCGGTCTGGCCCAGTGAGATAACCCATGCTGCAGACGCTGCTGCGCAGGCTGGTCCGGCTGGTCCCCACCCTCATCCTGGTCTCGGTGGCGACGTTCTCGCTCACCTACCTGGTGCCCGGCGACCCGGCGATCACCCTCGCCGGGGACGCGCCGACACCGGAACGGATCGCCGAGATCCGGGCCGATCTGGGGCTCCACCGACCGGTCATCACCCAGTACTTCGACTGGGTGGGAGGCGTGGTCACCGGCGACTTCGGACACTCCATCTACGGTGGCGCGGATACCGTCACCGATCTGATCGTGCAGAAGCTGCCGGTGGACATCTCGCTGGCGATCGGTGGCCTGCTGGTCGCACTGCTCGCCGGGGTGCCGCTGGGCATCTTGGCGGCGGTGCGGCGTGGGTCCATTGTGGACAGGGTCGTGACCGCGTTCACCTCCGTCTCGGTGGCGCTGCCCAGCTACTGGATCGCCCTGCTGCTGGTGCTGCTGTTCGCGGTGAACCTGCGCTGGCTGCCGGCGTCGGGTTACACCCCGCCGACGGAGGACCCGGTCGCCTGGGCCCGCGGCCTGGTGCTGCCCTCGATCGCGATCGGACTGGCCATGACGGCCGAGATCGCCCGGCAGCTGCGTACCGCCCTGGTCGACGTGCTCGACCAGCAGTACGTACGGACCGCCCGGGCCAAGGGTCTGCGGGGGTGGGTGGTCATCGGCAAGCACGCGATGAAGAACGCCGCCATCACGCCGCTGACCATCCTCGGCCTGCAGATCGCCTCGATCCTGGGTGGCGCGGTCATCATCGAGCAGATCTTCGGCCTGCCGGGACTGGGCCAGCTCGCCATCGAGGCGGTGTTGCAACGCGACATCCCCGTGATCCAGGGCGTCGTGATGACGGCGGTGCTGGTGGTCGTGGTCTGCAACCTGCTCGTGGACCTCTCCTACATCTGGCTCAACCCAAGAGCGCGGAGGTAACCCCCGGATGACCATCCTGAGACGACCGTCCGTCGCGATATCGCTGAGCGTCCTGGGCGTGCTCGCTCTGGCGGCGATCCTGGCTCCGGTGCTGCCGCTGGCCGACCCGCTGCGGGGCGACCTGATGCGCAGCCTGGAGGGACCCTCGGCGCAACACCTGCTCGGCACCGACACCCTGGGCCGCGACGTGCTCAGCCGGATGGTCTACGCCACCCGGGTGTCACTCGTCGTGGCCGCCGGCGCCGTGCTGGTGGCTCTGCTGATCGGCGCCGTGCTGGGCATGCTCGCCGGCTACTTCGGCGGGAAGTTCGACAGCGTCATCTCGTTCATCACCGATGCCTATCTCGCGTTCCCGCCGATCCTGCTGGCCATCGCCGTGCTGGGCGCGATGGGACGCGGCACGGTCAACACCGTGGGCGCCATCGCGTTCATCTTCGTGCCACGGTTCATCCGGGTGGCCCGGGGTGCGGTGGTGGCCAGACGCGGCGAGGTCTACATCGACGCCGCGCACGTCATCGGGGCGTCGACGTCCTGGATCATCCGCAAGCACGTGCTGCCCAACATCGCCGCCCCGATCATCGTGCAGGCGGCGCTGGCGGCCGGATTCGCGATGCTGGCCGAGGCCAGCCTGAGCTTCCTGGGCCTGGGTGTGCAGGCGCCGGCGGCGAGCTGGGGATCGATGCTGGGCGACGCCTCGCAGCAGATCTACCGCCAACCGCTGCTGATGATCTGGCCCGGCCTGGCCATCGCCGTCTGTGTGTTCTGTTTCAACCTCATCGGCGAGGCGATGCGGGATGCGATGCGGGCATGACCACAGTGGAAGGACGGACTGGCATGACTGAGGTGCTCCGGGTCGACCGGTTGCACGTGGACGCCCGGGTCGGTCAGAAGTGGCTGCCGGTGGTCACCGACGTGTCGTTCGCGGTCCGCGCCGGTGAGATCATGGGCCTGGTCGGCGAGTCGGGATCGGGCAAGACGGTGACGTGCCTGTCGGTGCTCGGGTTGTTGCCTCGCACCGACGTGCGGGTCCGGACGGGTGCGATCTGGTTCCACGACCGGGACCTGACCGCGATCAGCCGTCGCGACCTCGAGGACGTGCGGGGCCGCAGCATCGCGCTGATCCCGCAGGAGCCGTCGGCGAGTCTCAACCCGGCCTTCACCGTCGGCGACCAGATGACCGAGATCCTGCGCCGGCACGAGAAGCTCGGCCGGGCCGAGGCGCGCCGGCGAGCGGTCGGCCTGCTCGACGAGGTCGGGATTCCGGCCGCGGCGAGTCGGCTCGACGACTATCCGCACCACTTCTCCGGCGGCATGTGCCAGCGGGTGCTCATCGCGATGGCCCTGGCCTGCAACCCGGAGATCATCATCGCGGACGAGCCGACCACCGCCCTCGACGTCACGGTGCAGGCGCAGATCCTGAGCCTGATCCGGGAGAAGGCCGCCCAGCACCACGCGGCCGTGCTGCTGGTGACCCACGACATGGGCGTGGTGGCCGAGGTCTGCGACCGGGTGGTGGTGATGTACGCGGGCCAGATCGTCGAGTCCGCCGACATTGTCCCGATCTTCCACCGGCCTCGGCATCCCTATACGGAACGGCTGTTGGCCGCGACGCCCCGGATGGTGCAGCACGGCGAGATCGACCCGCCCGCGTTCGCCTACATCCCCGGGTCGATGCCCCGGCCGGGCACCTATGCCACCGGCTGCCGGTTCGGGCCGCGCTGCGCGTTCCACGAGGAGCGCTGCGACGCGGCGCAGGTACCGCTGCGTTCCCTGCCCGAAGGCAACCTGGCCCGGTGCGTCCGGACCGACGAGCTCGACTTTGCCGAGACAAGGAGCCGCGCGTGAGCACGCAGCCGCCGGTGCTGGAGGTTCGCGACCTCTCAGTCACCTTCGCCCGCAGGAGTCTGCTGCCATCCCGGCGGCAGGTCTCGCACGTGGTCGACTCCATCGACCTCACCGTCCACAAAGGTCGGACGCTCGGCCTGGTCGGCGAGTCAGGGTCGGGAAAGTCCACCACCGCGAAGGCGATCGTACGGCTGGCACCGGCGCGCTCGGGTTCGGTCAAGCTCAACGGCGTGGACCTGTTGAGCCTGCGCGGGGAGGAGCTCAAGCAGGCACGGCGCAGGGTGCAGATGGTGTTCCAGGACCCCTACTCCTCCCTCGACCCGACCATGACGGTGGCCGAGTGCATCGCCGAGCCGTTGGCGGTGCACCGGATCGGGGCCCGTGCGAGTCGCCGGGACACCGTGCTCGAGATGCTCGAGCAGGTCGGGCTGCCGACGTCGATGGCCGACCTGATGCCGTCGCAGCTCTCCGGAGGCCAGCGCCAACGGGTTGCGATCGCCCGGGCGATCTGCCTGCACCCCGATCTGGTGCTGTGTGACGAGCCGGTCAGTGCGCTGGACGTGTCGACGCAGAACCGGATCCTGCAGATGCTGGCCGACCTGCGCAGCACCCACGGCATCTCGTTCGTGCTGATCAGCCACAATCTGGCCGCGGTGCAGCAACTGGCCGACGAGGTGGCGGTGATGTACTGCGGCACGATCGTCGAGTGCGGGCCGGCCCGAAACGTGACCGCGCTGCCGAAGCACCCCTATACCCAGGCCCTCGTCGCCGCGGTCCCCTATCCGGACCCGGAGGTGCAGCGCAAGCGGGAGCGCGTGGTCCTCAGCGGGGAGCCGGCGAACCCGGCCAACCGCCCGACCGGATGCGTCTTCCAGAGTCGCTGCCCGCAGGTGATGCCGGTGTGCCAGACCACGACGCCGGCGCTGACCGACGACGGCAGCGGACGCAGCGTGGCCTGCCACCTCTACCAGCCGATTGTTGGCTAGGGCGACTACGGAACCGCCGATTCGAGCGTTTCTCCCCGTTGGAGAAAGCATCCCGCTGGCTGGCACACCCGGCCCGGCACGGACGGAAATGTCGACAGAATTTGCCGTGGATCGAAGCCCATCGGCGCCACCGGGGGCACCAGACACGCAGGAGGGCGAGTGCAAGCGCTGACTGCCGCGATCGTGGGATCGGGCAATATCGCGACCGACCTGATGTTCAAGCTATTGCGTTCGGAGGTCATCACACCGCGGTGGATGGTGGGTGTCGATCCGAACAGCGACGGGTTGCGCCGGGCGGGCGACCACGGCCTGGCCACCTCCGCCGGCGGCGTTGACTGGCTGCTCAGCCTGGAGGAGAAGCCGGACCTGGTGTTCGAGGCCACTTCGGCCTACGCCCACAAGGAGAACGCGCCGCGCTACCGGGCCGCGGGGATCCGGGCCATCGACCTCACACCGGCCGCGATCGGCCCTTACGTGGTGCCCACCGTCAACCTGACGGAGCACATCGGACTCGACAACGTGAACATGGTGACCTGCGGCGGCCAAGCGACCATTCCGATGGTGGCCGCGGTCTCCCGGGTCGTGCCGGTGCAGTACGCCGAGATCGTCGCCTCGGTGGCCTCGCTCGCCGCCGGGCCGGGCACCCGGGCCAACATCGACGAGTTCACCCGCACCACCGCCAGCGCGGTGGCCCGGCTCGGCGGGGCCGCGGACGGCAAGGCGATCATCGTGCTGAACCCGGCCGAGCCGTCGGT
Source organism: Dactylosporangium sp. NPDC000555 (assembly GCF_040300025.1). Lineage (NCBI taxonomy): Bacteria > Bacillati > Actinomycetota > Actinomycetes > Micromonosporales > Micromonosporaceae > Dactylosporangium > Dactylosporangium sp. NPDC000555. The sequence goes on from NZ_JBEPDB010000039.1 coordinate 30,603, forward strand.
CATCATGCGCGACACGGTCTTCGTGTCCATTCCGGACGATGCCGACACCGACGCGATCGCCCGCTCGGTGCGCGACATGGAGGCCGCTGTGCAGACCTATGTGCCCGGATACCGGCTGACCGCCGAGCCCCAGTTCTTCGACGGCCGGGTCGCCATCTTCCTCGAGGTCGAGGGCGCCGGCGACTACTTCCCGCCCTACGCGGGCAACCTCGACATCATGACCGCCGCAGCGACGAAGGTGGGCGAGGAGATCGCCCGCTCGATGCTCGCCGCCCGCGCCTGAGCGATCGCCAGAAAGGGACAACGGACGTGGCCTACTCCGCAGAGCTCGACATCCGAGTCACGGACAGCTGCATGCGTGACGGTTCACACGCCGTCGCGCACCAGTTCGACGAGAAGTCGGTGCGCGACATGGTGGTGGCGCTCGACGAGGCGCGGGTTCCGGTGCTCGAGGTCTCCCACGGCGACGGCCTGGGCGGCTCCTCGTTCAACTACGGGTTTTCCAAGGTGAACGAGAAGAAGCTGATCCGGATCGCGGTCGACAACGCGAGCTTCAGCAAGATCGCCTGCCTCATCCTGCCCGGCGTGGGCACCGTGGACGACATCCGGGCGGTGCACGACATGGGTGTGAGCGTCGTCCGGGTCGCCACCCACTGCACCGAGGCGAACATCTCGCCGCAGCACTTCGGCATCGCCCGGGATCTCGGCCTGGAGACGGTCGGGTTCCTGATGATGGCGCACTCGATCCCGCCCGAACGGCTGGCCGAGCAGGCCCGCATCATGGCCGACGCCGGCTGCCAGTGTGTCTACGTGGTCGACTCGGCCGGCGCCCTGGTCATGGAGGACGTGTCCGACCGGGTCAGCGCGCTGCGGGCGGAGCTGGGCGACGACGCGCAGGTCGGGTTCCACGGGCACCAGAACCTGTCCCTGGCGGTGGCCAACTCGCTGCTGGCGATCCGGGCCGGCGCGCAGCAGATCGACGGCTGCACCAGGGCTTTCGGCGCCGGTGCGGGCAACACCCCGACCGAGGTGCTGGCCGCGGTCTGCGAGCGGATCGGGATCCGGACCGGAATCGACGTGATCAAGATAATCGACGCGGCCGAGGAAGTGGTGCGGCCGGTGATGGAGTCCGAGCCCGTGGTGGACCGGATGAGCCTGCTGATGGGCTATGCCGGGGTCTACTCGAGCTTCCTGCGCCACGCCAACCGGGCCGCCGAACGCTACGGGGTGCCCGGGCCGGAGATCCTGCTGCGAGCCGGTCAACGCCGGCTGGTCGGTGGTCAGGAGGACCTGCTGCTCGACATCGCGCTCGAGATCGCCGCCGAGCAGAAGGCGGCCGGAGCCGGAAACGGTGCGGTGGCGTTGTGATCCTCGCCGAGGCGGCCGCTCGGTTGCGGGAGGCGACCCGCACCCGGGTGCCGATCGAACCGCTCACGGTCACCTATCCCGACCTCACCGTCGACGACGCGTGGCGGATCCAGGCCATCAACGTCGACCTGCTCCGCCACGACGGGCAGGTGGTCAACGGCTACAAGGTCGGTCTCACCTCGACGGCCATGCAACAGCAGATGGGCGTGGACGAGCCGGACTTCGGCGTGCTGCTCGACTACATGCTGCTGCCCGGGGCGATGGTGGCCGGCGAGTTCGTACAGCCGCGGATCGAGGCCGAGATCGCGCTGGTGCTGGGCGCCGACCTGCCGGCCGACGCCACCGCCGCCGACGTGCTCGCGGCGACCACGCAGGTGTTCCCGTCGATCGAGATCATCGACAGCCGGATCGCGAACTGGAAGTTGTCCCTTGTGGACACCGTGGCCGACAACGCATCGTCCGGGGCCTACGTGCTGGGCCCCGCGTCGCCGCTGAGCGGGCTCGACCTCGCCGCGGTGGAGGTGACGGTGGCCGTCAACGGTGAGGTCGTCGACCGTGGCCTGGGTGCGGCCGCGCTGGGTCACCCGGCCGACGCGGCCGCCTGGCTGGCCCGGCGGCTGGCCGGTTTCGGGAAGACCCTCACCGCCGGCAGCGTGGTGATGACCGGCTCCCTGCACGCGTCCCGGCCGGTCGCCCCGGGCGACCGGGTCACCGCGAGCTTCACCGGCCTCGGCGACGTCACCCTCGACGTCCGCTGATCGCCGGACCCCGGCGGCGGTACGCATCAGTCGCGTACCGCCGCTCGACTCGCCGATGTCATTCGGGAGCGCAGGGGGCGGGTGCGGTCGGGATGGTGGCCAGCAGCAGGGTGCCGCCGCCGGTGGGGCTGGTGATGGCGAGGTTTCCGCCGAGTGCCTCGATGCGGTCCTGAAGGGCGGTGAGGCCGGTCCCGCGGTGCGGGTCGGCGCCTCCGACGCCGTCGTCACGGATCGACAGGTGCAGGGTGCCGTCCCGGGTTGCCACCTGGACGCGCACCATCGAGGCGCGGGCGTGTCTGGCCGCGTTGGTCAGTGCTTCGGACACGACGTGATATGCGGCCACCTCAACCACTGTGGGCATGCGCGGGCCGGTGCGGGGGTCGAGGTCGAGGTCGACCGGTACCGGTGATCTGCGGGCGAGCGCCTTGAGCGCGGGTGGCAGGCCGCCCGCGGCGAGCAACGTCGGGTGGATGCCCCGGGTGATCTCCCGCAGGTTGTCCACGGCGGTGTTCAGGCTGCGCAGGGCGCGCGACAGTTCCGCCCTGGTCTGCTCCTGTTCCGGTGGCAGGCCGGCCTGCGCGGCGCCGAGCTGCATCGCGACCGCGAGGAAATGCTGCAGTGCGCTGTCGTGGAGGTTGCGCTCGATGCGCTGGCGGGCTTGGTCCGCGGCGGCGACCAGCCGGGCCCGGGACGCGGCGAGCTCGGCCCGGCTGTCGGCGTCGGCGATGGCGGCGGCGGCAAGGCCAACGAAGCCCGCGACGCGCGCCTCGGTGCCGGGTGGCATCGGCTCGGGCCGGGCGGACGCGACGGCCGCCACACCCCACAGCCGCCCCTCGACCACGATCGGCAGCCCGACCGCGGACCGGACGCCGAGCTTGCGAGCGAGGTCGGCGGCGGGACCGGTGGCGTGTTGGAAGCTGTCCATCCGAGCGGAGCGATTCGAGTCCCGCACCAGTGCCGGGATGCTCTCACCCTGCAACGGCCAGCGCATCTCATCCGGCTGCAGGCCGGACAGGTTGGTCGAGACGACGCTGACCGTGCCGTCGGCTTCGTAGCGCAACAGCCATGTACTGTGCTCGCCCAGCAGGCCATGGAGCTCTGTGGTGATGGCGTCGAAGACCTCGGGCGGACGGCCACCGCATGCCACGAGCTTCGCCACCCGCCCTAATGCGGCTTGTTCAGCGGCGAGCCGGCCCAGGCGTTCCCGGCTCGCCTCCAGCGAGCCCAGCGTTGCCGCACGCTCGCATCCGGCGTGCAGCAGTGACGCCAATGACGGCACGACCCGCTCCCGCAGCCGCCGCAGCGTCCGCTCCGGCACGTCGACCGGCACGAGCAGGGTCCCCAGCCGGACAGCGCCGGCCTGCAGCGGAAACGCCGAGTGCCGGTTGTCGTCAGGGACGACGGCGAGGTGGATCGCCGCGCCCGGCAGCTCGAGCGATCGCGCGATGCGTCGCGCCACCGCCGGCAGTACCGCGGCGAGATCGTCCGCGTGCAGCAGCAGGCGGGCCATCTCGGCGGTGAGATCGGACTCCTCGGCCTCGACGGTCCGCAGCCGGGACAGGTCCGCCAATGCGCTCGTGGCCAACGCGACGATGAGGAAGACCGCCAATCCGGCGACGTCCTGCAGGTCGGGAACCGTGAGCCCGCCGAAGGGCGGGACGTGGAAGACCGCGAACGCCACGGCGCTCGCCAATGCGGTGGCCACCCCGAGCCACCGTCCCCACACCACCGACACCACCAGCACGCCGACGATGTAGATGATGCCCGGGGAGAACGATGTCATGATCGCCCGGAGCGGATAGACCAGAAAGGTCTCCACCACGATCAGCAGGGCGGCGACCGCGAGACCCAGCCACCAGGGCGGGCGTGTCGGTCGTACCAGCCGGGACAGCGAACCGACGTGCATTTTCAACCAGCTTAGTCCAATTCCTACCCGCATCTTCCTACCCGCATCGCACGCTTGCCAAGGTGGCGCCGGCACCGTTCGCCGTTCGCGGGCCGGCGCGCCAACTCTGACCCGGATGCACGAGCCCCACCTGGCCGAGGCGTGGTTGTGCCGGACGGTCCCGGCGCCGACGATGCCGACAGGCGGCAGACAGCGTTGGCTCGGGAGGCCGCCGAGCATGCGGCAATGACCTCAATGGACGGACTGTGAGCGCGACCGAAGACGCAGTGGGCGGCCGGGCCGAGGGACATGCGCCGATGAATGGTAAGCTAAATCGATTTGATGGAGGAAGTCCGCAACATCGGCCGTCATGGGAGGACAGTGGACAAGCGGTTGCCGTCCAGGCGTGGCACCAACCTGCCGCGGATGGGCGACTTCAACGAGTCGGTAGTGCTCGACGCGATCCGCCGGGTGCCGGCCGGTCTGAGCCGCGTGGAGCTCGTCGAGGCCACCGGCCTGTCCGCGCAGACCGTGTCGAACATCTGCCGGCGCCTGTTGAACACCGGCCTGGCCCGTGAGGCCGGCACCCGGAGCTCGGGCAGTGGTCAGCCGCGGCGGCTGCTCCAGGTCAACGCGGAGGCGCGGTATGCCGTTGGCGTCCACCTCGATCCCGCGGTGGTCACCTTCGTGGTGCTCGATCTGCTGGGCAAGGTGGTGGCGCGTGCGCAGCGTTCCACGCCCGAGGCGGCCGACCCGGACCACACGTTAATCGAGATGAGCGAGTCGATCAATGCGCTCGTGCGCGACTCCGGGGTGCCACGGGAGAAGATTCTGGGGGTGGGCATCGCCGCACCGGGACCGTTGGACGTGACGTCCGGGCTGGTCATAGCGCCGCCTGAGCTGGTCGGCTGGGATCGGGTGCGGCTGCGCGACTACCTGGCGGAGACCACCGGGCTGCCGGTCCTGCTGGACAAGGACGTGATCGCCGCGGCCGTCGCCGAGCGTTGGGCTGGTGCGGCCACCAACACGGGCAACTTCCTGTTCTTCTACCTGGGCACCGGCTCGGGCATGGGGCTGGTGGTGGACGACGTGGTGCTGCGCGGCTTCTCCGGCAACGCCGGCGAGGTCGGCGGGCTTTACGCCGCCTGCACCACCAACGCCCTGGTCGCCGAGGCGATCGAGCACGGGGTGCTGGGTCCGGAGTTCAAGCCGGCCGGCCCGCGTGACGCGGAGCAGAGCCTGCGGCACCTGTGCCGGCACGCGTCGGCCGGCAACGTGACGGCCGGCGAGATCATCGATCGCTGGGCGGTCCGGGTGGGGCGGGGGGTCAGTGCCGCCGCCACGCTGGTGGACGCGGAGATGGTCGTGTTCGGCGGGCCGATCTGGCCGCTGCTGGCGGACCGGTTCATGGCCATCATCCCGGGCATCGTGGAGAGCTCCCCGTTCGTGGAGCGAATCCATCCGACCCGGGTCACCACGACCGGGCTGGGCATCGACGTCGGTGCGATCGGCGCCGCCTGCCTGGTGCTCGACCAGATCCTGTCGGTCCAGCCGCAGTCGCTGCTGCTGGGCTGACCGGCACGGCGGCCGGTGCCGCCCGGCCGCCGGTCGGAGCATGGTCAAGGCCGGTGCGCGGCTCCGTCGGTGCCGCGCAACAGAGCCCAGCGGTCGTGGTGCAGCGGTGGGGGCACCGGGTAGCGGCGGGCCGCGGTCTCGTCGAAGTCCACCCCGAGGCCCGGTGCTTCGGCGGGGTACAGGCTGCCCCGTTGCGGCACCGGCGCCCCGGGGAAGACCTCCAGCGTGGCGTCGTGGAACCGGGCCGCCTCCTGAATGCCGAAGGCCGGCGTGGAGACGTCGAGCGCGATGTTGGCCGCCTGGCCGACCGGGCTGACGTCGCCGGGTCCGTGCGGCGCCGTACGCACCCCGAACAGCTCGCACGCGGCGACCAGCTTGCGGGTCGGGGTCAGCCCGCCCAGGGTCGGTATCCGCACGCGCGCGAAGTCGATGGCCCGCTGCTCCAGCAGGGGCAGGTATCGGCTCACCTCGTCATAAAGCTCCCCGACCGCCAGCGGGACCGGGCCGGCGGCCCGCAACTGGCCGAAGTACGCGCTGTCCTCCGGCGCGAGCGCGTCCTCGAGGAAGTACAGCCCCGCGTCGGTGAGCACGGCGACCAGGTGCCGGGCCTGGGCGGGGGTGAGCCGCTCGTGTACGTCGTGCAATAGTTCCACCCCGTCGCCGACCCGGCGCCGCACCTCGACGAGCAACGGCGGGACGTGGTGCAGGTACGCGGGGGAGTCCCAGGTGCCTTGCCGGTCTGCCCGGCGGCGAGCCTCCGTGGCGCCCGCGGGCGCGGCGCCGTAGGTGTCCACGCCAGGCACCGCCACCTGGACGCGCACGTGGCGGTAACCCGCCTCGGCGGCGGCGTCCACCTTGTCCGCGATCTCCCCGGGGTCCGCCCCGTCGACGTGGGTGTACGCCTCGGCGCCGTGCCGTGCCCGGCCGCCCAGCAGTGAGTACAGCGGCAGCCCCGCGGCCTTCGCCTTGATGTCCCACAGCGCGACGTCGATGGCGCCCAGGGCGTTGTTAGCGATCGAACCGCCCCGCCAGTAGCCGCTGTTCTGCAGCAGGCGGTGGATGTCCTCGATGTCGCCGGCGTCCCGGCCGCGCACCAGCGGGCCCAGGTACTCGTCCAGGACGGCGCGCACGGCCAGGGTGCGCTGAGGGTCGCTGGCGCAGCCCAGCCCGTACAGCCCCGGCTGGTCCGTCTCGACGCGGACGATGAGATACGGGCAGCCCTGAGGCGCGCACAAAAAGGTGCGTACCTGGGTGATCCGGGCGGCCCCGGCCGGCGCCGGCCACGGCGCGGCCGCCAGCACGTCAGGTGACGGGTCGTCACGTGTCGTGACGTCGACCTGCGCGGAGCCGGGTCCGCCGGAGTCCAGTGATTGTTTCATCGCGGTGCCCACCTTCTCGCCACTGTGACGTGGTTGACACAGTACATCAATTCGATTTAGCTTCTCTGCACTAAGCGGCGCATGTCGATGGCGCCCCGGACGCGAAGGCTCGGCACCGTGATGACACATGAACGACGCGCGTGGCGGCCGGCGCTGGCCGTCCTGGTGGCACTGGCACTCGGCGCCACCACCGCCGCCTGTGGCGGCGACTCGGGCGGCAACTCGTCCGGCAAGGAACTGGTGATGTGGACCTTCAAGCAGCCCCACGTCAAGGCGCTGCAGAAGGTCGCGGAAGGATTTCAGAAGGAGACGGGCATCTCGGTCAAGATCGAGTCGTACGGCCCGGACGACGCCTACGTGACCAAGGTGCAGGCGGCGGCACAGACCAAGAACCTGCCCGATCTCTTCGAGGTGCACACCAACGGCGACGACTTCACCTTCGGCGCCGCCGGGCTCCTCACCGACCTGGCCAAGGACGTCGACGACGCCTGGCAGAACAGCTACCTCCCGGCGGTCAAGCAGGACGGCACCGTCACCGATGAGTACTACAAGAAGTCGCTGGCCCAGGACGCCAAGACCAAGGGCATCCAGCTGGGCCAGCGGTTGAGCGTCCCCCTCACGATCGGCACGTTCGGCATCGTCTACGCCAACAAGCAGCGACTGGCCGACGCCGGCATCACCGCCGCCCCGACCACGTGGGAGGAGTTCATCGCCGACCTGGAGAAGGTCAAGGCGAAGGACCCGGCCAGCGGCGGCGTCACCCTCGGCCTCAAGTCGGCCACCACCGGGCTGGAGTGGCTCATGCAGCCCATGGCCTACGGGATGCTCGGCGCCGACAAGTACCACGCCCTGTTCGGCAAGGACAAGGCCAGCAACTTCTCCTCCCCGACGGGTGTCCAGGCACTGGAGACCTACGGCCAGATCACCCCATACTGGCTGCCCGGCACGCAGAGCCTCGACATCGACGCGGCGGACCTGGCCTTCGCCCAGGGCAAGTCGACGTTCAACATCGGCGGCACGTTCACCCTGGCGTTCCTGGCGCAGAACGGGCTCGACGCCAGCAACGTGATCACGTTTCCCGTTCCCGCACCGGCCAACGGCGCCATCAAGGACCTGAGCCTGGCTCCGTTCACGCTGACCGGCATGTCGGTCTCGGCAACCACCAAGAACCGGGCCGGCGCCATCCAGTGGCTCAAGTACCTGGCCAAGGCGGACGTGTCGGCCACCTTCGCCAAGGAGGCGCTGGACATCCCGCCGACCAACCTGGGCGCCGACCCCAGCTCCGCGGTCGGCCCGGCGCTGGGCGCCATGATCAAGGCGTTCGGCTCCGGCCCCTCGGCGTACAACCCGGGTGACACCTCCTACAAGCCCAACGCATACGACGGCACTCCCGTCGCCAACGTGCTGATCGACTACACCCCGCTGAAGAAGAAGAGCGCCGCGGAGATCGGCGCGGAGATGACCAAACAGATCGACGCCTTCTGGACCAAGCAGTAATGGCTGTACCGACGATCGCGAAGGGCCCGTCGCCGACCCGGCGGGCCCCGAGCCGCGGCAGGACGAGGTACCGCCCCTCGGAAGTGGCCTGGGGCGCCGCCTTCGTGGCGCCGGCGGTCATCCTGTTCGCGGTGATGGGCGCCTACACCATCGCGTACGGGTTCTCGCTCAGCTTCGCCAAATGGAACGGCTTCACGCCGAACTGGCGCTGGGTTGGCCTGCAGAACTACGCCGACCTGCTGTGGGCCGACCCCAGGTACGCGCCGAGGGTGCGCACCGCCGCGGTCAACACGTTGTGGGTGATGATCGCGGTACCGATCCTGACCGTACTGGTCAGCTTCCCGCTGGCCGTGCTGCTCAACTCGGTGCGGCGGCTGAAGACCGTGCTCCGCTCGGTGTACTTCCTGCCCCAGGTGACCAGCGGCATCGCCGTGTACTTCGCGTGGATGTACGTGCTGCAACCGGACGGCGCGGTCAACCTGCTGCTGCGCTCGCTCGGGCTGGGCAGTCTCCAACAGCCGCAGGGCTTCCTGGGCAACCCGTCGACCGCGCTGCCGACCCTCATTGTGATCACCGTGTGGTCGTCGGTTCCGGTGTCCATGATGCTGTACCTGGCCGGCCTCCAGGCCGTGGACCCGACGCTCGTCGAGGCGGCACGCGTCGACGGCGCCGGCTCCTGGCACATCATCCGGCACATCATTTGGCCGCTGCTGCGGCCGATCACGGCGATCATCGTCCTGCTCGCCCTGCGGGACTCGCTGCAGGGGTTCCAGACCTTCCTCGTCATGACCAACGGCGGCCCCGGCGACCACACCAACGTCCTCGGCCTCGAGACGTACAGGCTGGCCTTCCTGTCCCTGCTCGGTCCGACCCTCGGTCTGTCCAGCGCGCTGGGCTGGATGTTGTTCGTCGCAGCGGTGATCCTCGCCGCCGTCAACCTTCGAGTCATGCGGAGGGTCACGTGAGTACCGAGACCGCGCGTCCGACCGCCGCCGACGCGCCCGCCACCGGCCGGGCCGCGGGCCGCGCGCGCGTGCACTGGTCCCTGCCGACCGTGCTGGCCCGCGTCGCGGTCGGCCTGCTGCTGTTGCTGTACGCGGCGATCAGCTTGTACCCGTTCCTGTGGATGGTGTCCGCCGCGTTCAAGGACCGGCTCGAGGTGGTGGCCGGCGGGAACCTGATCCCGCACCGGCCGACCCTGCAGACCCTCGCCGAGACCTGGAGCGAGCTGCACTTCTTCGACTACTTCCTGAACAGCCTGAAGGTCACCGGGCTGACCGTGCTGCTGGTGCTGGTGATCTACTCGGCTGCCGGCTACGCGTTCTCGGTGCTGCGCTTCCCGGGGCGCAAGACGCTGTACCGGCTGTTCATGGTGCTGCTGTTCGTGCCCGGGGTGACCGTGCTGCTGCCCGTCGTGCTGCTGGAGAACAAGCTCGGACTGCTGGGCAGCCACTGGGGGCTGATCCTGCCGTTCGTGAACGGCTCGGCACCGCTGTCCATCCTCATGATGACCAACGCGTTCGACGTCATCCCCGGTGAGTTGCGCGAGGCGGCACGCGTCGACGGCGCCGGCGAACTGCGCATCTTCACCACCATCTACCTGCCGCTGTCTCGGCCGGTCCTGGTCACCATCGCCGTCCTCACCGCGATCCCGACCTGGAACGAGTACCTGCTCACGCGGGTCTCGCTCAACAACCCCGGCACGTTCACCCTGCCCATCGCGCTGCAGAACCTGCAGTCCGGCGCGGTGCAGCACTACAACGTCCTGATGGCCGGCGCGCTGATCGTGGTGATCCCGGTGATCATCCTGTTCGTCGCCGCGCAACGGTACTTCGTCAACGGCCTGATGGGTGCGGTGAAGGCGTGATCGGCGAGCGGCCCGCGAACCACCCCGGTAACGACACGCTGAGATCGGACGATCCCGGAGGCAACCCGTGACAACCCGCAGGCGTCCCCGAAGCAAGCGATGGTCCCTCATCTGGCCGGTCCTCCTGCTGGCGACCGCCCTCCTCGTGCCCGTCAGCGCCGCGCACGCCGCGGCAGGCCCGGTCATGTACCCGCGAGGCATCGGCGCGGACTTCGGTCCGGACGTGGTCACGCTCGGCGTGCGGGTGCGCGGCGGTGACGACCCGTCGGGGCTGCGCACCGGCGCACTGGACGGCCGGAGCTACTGGCAGACGCAGGTCGCCGCGGGCACGAGCTATGTTGGCGTCACGCCCGACGCGGCCTACGCGGCGAGCGTGGCACAGGCGTCGATCGTCGTCGTGGTCACCTACCACGACACCGGAAGCGGACAGTTGACGCTGCGCACCGCATCCGGCGACACGAAGACGATCGCCGACCTCGCCGGTACGAATGCCTGGCGGCAGGCGGCGGTCGGGCTCGACGGCGCCACGCTCAGCGCCGGAGACACGGGCGAACTGCGCCTCGCCGGGGTCACCGGCGGCGGCCCGTCGGACATCACCGTCGCCCAGGTCCGGATCACCAGGACCGGACCGCAGGCCACCCTCGGCCCCACCGCGACCGACACCGGCCTCAGCCCGAGGGCCGGCGACAACGAGGCGGGCCTCGTCACCGGCACGACCGCCGGCCGCGGCTACTGGCGGACCAACGCCGCCGCTCCACCGCCGGCGACCAACTACCTGTACCTGAACGTCGCCGACAGCTACGCGTACGACACCACCGACATCGTGATGGTCAGCGTGGACTACCTCGACGCGGGTAGCGGCACGCTCTTCCTGCACTACGATTCCCCCGGCGATGAGATCAGCGACAAGTTCAAGCCGTCGGAGGTCGTCACCTACGGGGACAGCCAGACGTGGAAGTCCCATGACTTCGTCCTCGGCGACGCCATCCTGACCAACCGCACCAACGGATCGGACTTCCGCCTCACCCACGACGGCTCCCCGGTCGAGCTCACGGTGGCCGCCGTGCGGGTGACCGTCGTTCCGCGCCGGCTCGACGTCAAGGCCGGCCTGCGTGACCTCGTCGCCTCGGCGAACCTGGCGCTCTACGCGGCGCGCGAGGGGACCCGCGACGGGCAATATCCGCCAGGCTCCAAGCCGGCGCTCGCGACGGCCATCGCACAGGCACAGCGCGTGCTCGACGACGCCTCGGCCACCGAGGCGCAGGTGGCGGCGGCGCTGCGGGCGGTGCAGGACGCCTACCGGGCGTTCCGCGCCTCGGCCGTCGACACCGACCTGGCCCGCCAGGCCACGCTCACCGCCAGCAGCAGCGCCGACGGTTCGAGCCCGCCCGCGGCGAACGACGGTGACACGGCGACCGCGTGGAGCAGCGGGAACGGCGGCAAGGGCGAGTGGCTGCGGGCCGACCTCGGTGCGGCGCGGCCGGTCAACGAGGTGACGGTGCAGTGGGGCAACGCCTACGCGCCCGACTACACCGTCGAGGTCTCCACCGACGGCACCGCCTACGCCATCGCCGGCCGGTCCGGAGCCCCGGGAGGCAACAGCCTGTCGCGGACCCGGTTCGCCACCGCGACCGCACGCTACGTCCGGCTCAAGCTCACCGGCTACGCCCCCGGCCTCACCGGTTTCGACGTGGCCGGCTTCCAGATCCGCGACCAGCGTGCCGTCGAGCCGTCGCCGACGCTGGTCAGGACCAGGTACCCGACCACCGACGCGGTGGTCGCCGACTTCGACGCCACCGCGTACGGCGCCGACCCGACGGGGAAGAAGGACGCGACCGCGGCGCTGCGGGCGGCGTTGTACGACTGCTACGACTCGGGCGGCGGGACCGTCTGGCTGCCCGAGGGCACCTACCGGGTCACCGACACGGTCGAGGTGCCGGCCTTCTGCACGCTGCGCGGCGACCGGCGCGACCCGGACCAGGGCCGCGGCGCCTACGGCACCGTGGTGAGCGCCGATCTCCCCGCCGGCGACAACGGCCCCGTGCTGTTCCGCATCGGCGGGAGCGCCGGCGTCGTGGGCGTCACCACGTACTACCCGCGGCAGAGCGCGACCGCGCCGGTGCCCTACAACTTCACGTTCGAGATCCCGGGCAGCGCCTGGGCCGGCGACGAGAACTACATGATGAGCACGGTCTCCGACGTCACCATGCTCAACTCGTACCGCGGCATCGGCATCAGCACCATGCGCGACGAGCGGGGCCGCCCGCCCGGCAACGGCCAGACCCACGAGTCGGCGACCGTGCGCAACGTCAAGGGCACGGCGCTGCTGGCAGGCGTCGAGGCCTACAACGGCGCCGACGTCGGCACGTGGGAGAACGTCAAGCTGAGCAACGACTACTGGGCCCAGGCACCGGCGGCGTACAACCCGCCGCGGCGGACCGCGCTCGACGCGTGGACCCGCGCGCACGGCACCGGGTTCGTCCTCGGCGACCTGGAGTGGGACCAGTTCTCCGACCTGTCCGCGGCGGACTACCACATCGGCATCCACATCGTGCGGGGGCTGCGGGCCGAGTTCACCGGCATCTTCCAGCGGGTACGGCTGCTGCGCACCGACACCGCCCTGCAGGTCGACCAGTTCGACTCGCGGTGGGGACTGGCGCTGGCCGCGAGCGACCTGGAAGGCAGCCAGGCCGCGGTGGTGAACAACGGGGGCGGCTACGTCAAACTCACCGGCACCAAGCTCGTCGGCGCGGTCCGGGGGACGGTGTACCAGCTCGCCGGGACACCGCCCGCCGACGACGGAGGATCCGCCGTCGCCAAGCCCGAGCGCAACGTCCTCTACGACGTGAGCAAGGCCCCGTACAACACCTTGCGCGGCAACGGCTACGTCCCGGCGCGGGACGCGACGGAGGGCATCCAGCGCGCGCTCGATCGTGCGCGGCGCGACGGTGGTGGCGTGGTCTACCTCCCGGCCGGCTGGTACCGGCTCGAAGGACGTCTCGTCGTGCCGGCCGGCGTCGAGCTGCGCGGTGCGTCCTCGGTGCCGAACCGGGACGAGGACGGGCGCAGCGGAGGTACCGTGCTGATGTCCTACGCCGGGCGCAACACCGCCAACCCGGACACCGATCAGGCCGCGATCACCCTGCGCGGCGAGCGGGCCGGGGTCAGCGGCCTGCGCGCGTTCTACCCGGAGAACAACCCGGCGGCGCCGGGCGGCCTGGTGCCCTACCCCTACGCCATCCGCGGCCAGGGCAGCGGCACCTACGCCGTCAACATCGGCCTGCCGAACGCGTGGAACGCCATCGACATGGCCACGTATCGCAACGACCGCTTCCTGGTCCGGAAGATCAAGGGCACCTTCGTGCGGCACGGCGTCGCTGTCGGCAAGAGCGACGGCGGGCGGATCGAGGGCGTGCTCAGCAACGGCAACACGTTCGTCCGCACCGGCTTTTACCTGCCCAACTGGGTCCTGGGCAAAGACCTCTTCCCGCAGGTGATCGACGGCTATACACGCAAGTACGCGGACCTGATCACCGTCGACGGCGCGAACCGGCTGACCGTCGCGGACGCGTTCGGCTACGGCCTGCACAACGGGCTCATCGTGAACTCCGGCGACGTGCGGGTCTTCAACCTGGGCACCGACAACCTCGGGGCCGACGGCTACACCGTGAAGGTCGCCGGCGGAAACGTCTCCATCGTCAACCTCATGCGCTACAACGGCACCACCGTCGCGGGGCGGGCGCGGCTGTACAACGTGATGGTGATCAACATCGTGGAGCACAACGTCACCGCGTCGGTGTCTCCCGGCGGGGCCGGCACCGTCAGGCTGGAGGGCAACGACACACGGCCCGGCTTCTACGAGCCCGGCGGCCAGGTCACCGCATCGGCCAAGGCCACGTCCGGTCGCCGGTTCGTCAACTGGACCGTGGGCGGCACGGTGGTGTCCACCGCGCGGGAGTACACGTTCACGGTCACCGGCGACCTGGCGCTGACCGCCAACTTCGCACCCCTCGCACCCCTCGCACCCTTCGCACCGGAGAACTGATCATGACGTACACGAAGCGGCTGAGGAGCGTGCCGTGAAGATCCTGGTCACCGGCGCGGGCGGCATGCTGGGGCAGGCCTTGGTCGCGCGGCTGCACGCCGACGGCCACGGTGTCCGTGCCCACGACCGCGCGCCGCTGCGGACGAGCCCCGCCGACGATCTTGTCACCGGCGACCTGCGCGACCCCGCCGGCCTCGACCGGTTGCTCGCCGGCGTTGACGCGGTGGTGCACGCCGCCGCCATTCCCGGCCCCTTGCACGAGGACGTCTTCGACAACAACGTCGGCTCGACGTATCACCTCCTGGACGCCGCGGGCGAGCTCGGCGTCGGCCGGATCGTCTACGTGTCCAGCCTGTCCGCCGTCGGGCTGGCGTGGTCGGGGCGCGGCGCGACACCGCTGCGGCTGCCGCTGCCCGAGGACCACCCGTACGTCGGCGACGACCCGTACGGGCTGTCGAAACACGTCGGTGAGCTCGTCGCCGCGACGGTCAGCCGGCGCCACGGCATCCCCGCCGTGAGCCTGCGCTTCCCGTTCATCGGCACCGGCGAGCGGCTGCGGCACCACCTCGCGCACGTCCAGGCCGACCCCGGCGGCGACCGGGGCGCCCTGTGGAGCTGGATCGACACCCGTGACGCCGTCGGCGCGGTCGTCGCCGCCCTGACCCGGCCGGTCGACGGCCACGCCGTCGTCACCGTCACCGCCCCGGACACCACCGCACTGCTGCCGACGGCGGAGCTGATCAGCAAGCACCATCCCACATCCCTCGTCACCGAACCGCTGGAAGGCTTCGCCGTGCCGGTCTCCACCCACCTGAGCCGCGATCTGCTGGACTTCACCCCGGCCCACGCCTGGCGGACGGCATGAGCGGTCCGGAGCGGAGTGGAGGGGCCGCTCATCATGGGCGCAGGTTCAGCTCATGCCGCTGCCGGAGCGAAGCGGAGGTGGCGGCGTGAGCGGTCCGGAGCGGAGTGGAGGGGCCGCTCATCATGGGCGCAGGTTCAGCTCATGCCGCTGCCGGAGCGAAGCGGAGGTGACGGCATGAGTCCCATCAGCGTGGTCGTTGTCCGGGGCGGCTGGGAGGGGCATCGGCCCGTCGAGGTCACCGACCGCTACGTCACCCGGCTGCGCGACGGGGGCGCCGAGGTCGTCACGTCGGAGACCCTCGACGTCTACCTCGACGAGGACCTGCTGCGCCGCGCCGACCTGATCGTGCAGTGCTGGACGATGGGCACGATCACGCGCGAGCAGCTGGCCGGCCTGTCCGCCGCCGTGCGGGCGGGCACCGGCTTCGCCGGTTGGCACGGCGGCATGATCGACGCGTTCCGCAGCACCCCCGACTACCAGCGCATGACCGGCGGCCAGTTCGTGCACCACCCGCCGGACTTCATCACCTACGAGGTGCGGCCAATGTCAGATCACCCCGTCGTCGCGGGCATCGGCCCGTTCACCGTCCACACCGAGCAGTACCGGGTGCACGTCGACCCGTCGATCGAGGTCCACGCGGTCACCGATGTCGACGGCGTCGCCATGCCGGTCGTGTGGACCACCCGGTGGGGCGCCGGCAACGTGTTCGTCACCACCGTCGGTCACCGCCTCGAGGACCTCGAGGTCCCCGAGCACGACGAGATCATCACGCGGGGGCTGGCATGGGCGACGCGCTGAACGTCGGCATCATCGGCGCGGGCAAGATCAGCACCGCCTACGCCACCACGCTCGTCCGGCTGCCCGACATCACCGTGACCCGCGTCGCCGACCTCGACGCCGGCCGCGCGGACGCCCTGGCGGCGGAGCTTCCCGGTGCCCTGGCGGTAGCGCCCGACGAGCTGCTCGCCGACGACAAGGTCGACGTGGTGCTGAACCTCACCGTGCCGCAGGCCCACGCCGCCGTGGCGCTCGCCGCGATCGCCTCGGGCAAGCACGTCTACGGCGAGAAGCCCCTGGCCGCCAGCACCACCGAGGCGCGCGGCGTTCTCGACGCCGCCGCCCGCGCGGGCGTCGTCGTCGGCTGCGCACCCGACACGGTCCTCGGCACCGGCCTGCAGACGGCCCGGGCGAGCCTGTCGGCCGGCGACATCGGCACCCCGGTCGCGGCGACCGCGTTCATGGTCACCCCCGGCCACGAGCGCTGGCACCCGTCGCCGGAGTTCTACTACCAGCCCGGCGGCGGCCCGCTGTTCGACATGGGGCCGTACTACCTGACGGCGCTGGTGACACTGCTCGGCCCGGTCCGCCGGGTCACCGGCATGTCCGCCACCCCGCGCGCGACACGTGAGATCGGTGCCGGCCCGCGCGCCGGCACCGTCTTCCCGGTGGACGTGGCCACCCACGTGAGCGGCATCCTCGAGCACACCGGCGGCGCCCTGACGACGCTCATGATGAGCTTCGACATCTGGGACGCCCAGCTGCCCAGGATCGAGGTGTACGGCAGCGCGGGTTCGCTGTCGGTTCCCGACCCGAACCACTTCGCCGGTCCGGTGCGGCTGTTCACCGCCACGACCGGGGAGCGGATCGACGTCCCCGAACGCGCCGGCTACCGCGACGCGGCCCGCGGCTACGGCGTCGCGGACCTGGCCCGGTCCCTGCGCGACGGCACACCGCCGCGCGCGTCGGGCGACCTGGCCTTCCACGTGCTCGACGTCATGGAACGGATCCTGGAGGCCGCGGAGACCGGCACGGCGGTCGAGGTCACCAGCCGGTGCACGGTCCCCGCCCCGGTCCCGTTCGGCGCCCGGCCCGACCGCGAGTAGCCCGGGCGGGGCTACGACAGCGTTTGTGTCGTTGGTCCCGTCAGCGCAGCGCGCGGTCGAAGTCGGTGCGGGAGCGCTCCAGAAAGCGCTCGACGTCGTCGGGGTCCTCGATCGGCAGCGGGTAGAAGACGAGGTGGTCGACGCCCAGTTCGCGGTACCGGATGATCTGCTCTTGCGATGTCGGTCGCAGCTGCATCCAGGTGATCTCCAGCGGGGCGGCCGGGCCGCGCTCGTGCTCCCGGGCGGCCCGGGCCAGGCCGGTCAGGTGGCGTTCGAGGTCCTCGGGGGTGTCGCCGTTGCCGAACCAGCCGTCGCCGCGGGTGACGGCGCGGCGGAACGCGGCGGGGCTGTGGCCGCCGATGACAACGGGGATGGGGTGTGCGGGGCGGGGGTGGGCGTCGACGTCGGCAAAGGCGGTGTAACGGCCCCGGAAAACGGGGGCGGGGTCGTACCACAGCGACCGCATGGCGTCGATGTACTCGTCGGTCCGCTCGCCGCGGCCCCGCATCGGCACCCCGACGGCGGTCATCTCCGGCGCCAGATACCCGGCGCCGACGCCGAGGCGCAGCCGGCCGCCGCTGAGCACGTCAAGGCTCGCCACCTGCTTGGCCAGCACCACCGGGTTGCGCTGCGGCAGGATGACGATCGCGGTGCCCAGGGCGATCTCGCTGGTCGCGGCGGCCACGAACGCCAGGTGTACCAGCGGGTCGAGGACCGGATCGGTCGGCGCCATCGGCGAGTCGGGCGTGCGCGGGCTGGGTAGCACCACATGCTCACCCGCCCACCAGCTGCGGTAGCCGAGCTCCTCCGCCCGCCGGGCGAGCCGCACCGTTACGTCCGGCCCGATGGTGGCCTTCGCGTTGAGTCCCGTGACGCCGATTTCCACGTGGCTATGGTCGCGCCGCGCCGGCGGCGCCGTCCAAGACCCATTCCTATAACCTTCGGTTATGGATGCGCACGTGCGGGATCTGCGGTACTTCGCGGCCGTCGCCGAGGAGCTGAGCTTCACCCGGGCGGCGCGGCGGCTGCACATTTCGCAGCCGGCGCTGAGTAAGCAGATCGCGCAGCTGGAGGCGGCGCTGCGGGCGCGGCTGTTCGACCGCAGCCGCCGGGCGATCGCCATCACCCCGGCCGGCGCCGCGCTGCTGCCACACGCCCGGGCGGTGCTGGAGGAGTGGGACCGGGGCCGGCGCGCGGTGGCGGCGGCGGTGTCCACATCGGACAGCGCGCTGAGGGTCGGCTTCCAGACCAGCATCGGCCGCGGGCTGATCCCGGCGGTGACCCGGCGCCTCGCCCGCGAGCTGCCGGGCTGGCGGCTGGCGTTCCGGCAGATCCCGTGGACCGACCCGAGCGCCGGCCTCGCCGCCGCGGAGGTTGACGTGGCGGTGGCCTGGTTGCCGGTACCGGCGGACGGCACCCTGTCGTGGCGGGTGGTCACGGTCGAGGAGCGGTGGGTCGCGCTGCCGCTCGGGCACCGCCTGGCCCGCCGCCGGCGGGTGCCGTTCGCCGAGCTGGCCGGCGAGCCGTTCGTGGCGCTGCCGGCGTCGGCCGGGCCGTTGCGGGAGTTCTGGCTGGCCGAGGAGCACCGCTCGGCGCCGGCGCGGGTAGCGGTGACCGCCGAGACGGCGGACGAGACGTTCGAGGCGGTCGCGTCGGGGCACGGGGTGGCACTGCTGGCCGCCGGCAACGCCGAGATCTACCAGCGCGACGACGTCGTCTTCCGCCCGGTGTCGGGGCTGTCGCCGAGCCGCCTCGCGGTGGTGTGGCGCACCGGCGACGACCGCGAGGCCGTCCGCCTGTTCGCCGAGGCGTGCTGCCGGTGCCTGTGACAGCGCCGGCAGCGGTACCTCTCTCATCGAGGTCCTGGACGCGCTCGAAGCCGCCGAGTCCGAGCTGAGCGCGAGCGAGGACCCGTTCGGCTTTCTCGCCGACTACGTACGCCTCGTCATCAGCCCAGGTCGGTAAGCACGGGGACGGCGGCCGGTCCCGTCAGCCGTGCGCCACGGGCGGTCGCCACACCGCTCGCGCGGGCTGGCCTCTCGCTGCTTGACGTGGCTGGCCGGGTGGTGGCGACCAGGTGTGTACGAGTCGGCGGGGTAGGCATCGCTGGTTGCATGCGGCCGCGCAACCTGAGCCATGCGCGGCCCCCGCGCGAGCCGCGATCGAACCCTTCGAGTCAAATCAGCAAAACATCTGTTGTTTTAACGCCGCCGCCGAGATGGCGCCTTCGCGGGCCTCCAGCCGGGATCGGCGGAGGTGTCGGTCGCGCGCCGAAGTCTCACATGTTGCCTGGTGAGAGCCAACTGAACGGGGAGGGCGTGGGTGACAAGCCGGGGTGCACATCGCCACCTAGCTGCCTCCGTATACCAAGTCGCCAAACACCTGATGTTGTCTTGACCGACTCATGATCGGCGGGCTAGCCTGACATCAGATTGAAGCCGGGCAAGATCCCCATCAGCGCGGTGCCGACGCCATTTCGGCCGTCATGCCGCTGCCGTGGGCCTGAACGACTGGACCCAGGGATCTCGCCTGAACTCGGATGGTCCTCACCAGACGGAGTCACTGATGACGACGAAGAGCCAGCTGCCGATCGACCCGTTGAAGTCGCTGCTCGGAATCGAGCGGAAGCGGAAGGAAATCACGAACCCCAAGCACCTGAACATGCTGGATGTCCTCGAAGAGCACATCCGTGCAGAGCTCGAGGGCGACCTCGAGCGCATCATGCGGACGCTTGTTCCCGAGCCCGAGTATCACTTCTGGGGCAGCACCCCTCAGGAACACTTCGTGGGGAATGCCGCAACCCGCGACTTCTACACCAAGATTTTCGAGTCCGGCTCAAACCAGCTCGAACGGACCTACGACCGGTTCATCATCGACGACTACGGCATTTTCGGCGATGGCCTGATCAAGGTGGTGGTCCGCGGAGCCCTGCTCGAGCGCCTCGCCAAGAACCACCCGGGCCAGAGCATCGATGTGCATGGGGCCTATGTGACCGTCCGGCATTCCGCGGTCATCATCCCCTTCAGCTCCGATGGCCTCATGAAGGGCGAGGACATCTACGGAGACGAGCGCGTCGAGCTCATCAAGGTCGAGTAGCCGGCACCGGGCCCCTGACGATACACACGTAGCGTATTGGCGCATTGGAGGACACCTAGTGGACGAATTGCGGTACGACGGCCGCGTCATCGTGGTGACCGGCGGAGGACGTGGGCTCGGCCGTGAGCACGCGTTGCTGCTTGGTGCGCGGGGGGCGACGGTCGTGGTGAACGATCCTGGCGTCGAGCTCGACGGAAACGGCCGCTCCCAACACCCCGCAATGGCCGTCGCGGCCGAGATCAACGATGCGGGCGGCCGAGCTGTGGCCGACACCAATGACATTTCCACGCCGGAAGGCGGCGCCGCCCTCGTCGCGGATGCGCTGAGTCAATTTGGCAGCATCCACGGCCTCGTTCACAACGCCGGCGCGGGCTGGTCCCTCGACACCGTCCTCGGGATCCACCTGAAGGGCGCGTTCCACGTGCTCGAGCCGTTGTGGCCGGTAATGTGCGATCAGCGGTATGGCCGGGTCGTCCTGACCTCCTCGAGCGCTGGATTGTTCGGCTACAGCGTGGAGCCCGACGTGCCCGTCAGCAGCCTCGCCTACGGGGCGGCGAAAATGGGCCTCGCCGGCATGATGCACAACCTTGCGAATATCGGCCGCCACCATAACATCCTGGTGAACGCGATCGCACCCGTCGCGTACACCAGAATGACCGAGACAATGCTGGACGCCGACTTCCAGAAGTGGCTGCGCGAAGAGTTCCCGCCCGGCTTGGTGTCGCCCGTCGTCGCCTGGCTGCTGCACGAGAAGGCGCAGACGACCCACGAGATCTTCGCGGTCGGCGGCGGGCGTGTCGCGCGTATCTTCGTCGCCGAGACGCGTGGGCTCAACCAACGAGGGCGGTTGACCGTGGAAGATGTGGCCGAGCACATGCCCGCTATCACGGCTGCCGAGGACTTCCGGATCTTCGACAGCGCACGCGACGAGCTGGATTTCTATGCCGAGATGCTTGGCGTAGACTGGAAGGTCAGTGCTGAGTGAGTAGGAACGCGTCCGTCGGAGGAACTGGTGAAACACTGCGGTGAGACCCTGCGGGCGCGTGCGGCATGAACCGCGACGAAGGTAGTCGACAGACACCGGCGGCAATCTCGCGATTGGCGCCTCGTCGGATCCTGCCCGCCTACCAGCAGGTGGCGCACCAGCTTCGAGAACACATCATCAGCGGGCGCCTCGCACCGGGTAACCAGCTTCCCATCGAGCCTGAAATCGCGGAGCTCTTCGGAGTGAGCCGCAGCACGATAAGGGAGGCGCTGCGCCAGCTCTCCTCCGAAGGACTCGTACGGACGACGCGGGGGGTCCGCGGGGGGACCTTCGTCGCCTATCCGTCGTTCGACAGCATCAGCGCCCATCTGGAGACCGGGATCGGTCTTCTTACGGGTGCTGAGGAAATCAGCATAGCGAGCCTGCTCGAGGCTCGTATCCTCCTCGAGGTGCCTGCGGCCGGCTTCTCGGCCGTCCGCAGGAGCGAGGAAGCCCTCAAGCTGATTCACGAGACCGCTGTTTTCAGTGACAATCTCGATGTCGCGCACCGTCTGGAAATGAACCGCGGCTTTCACGCCCGGGTGCTTTCAGCCACCGGGAACGAGCTGCTCGAGATCGTCGCTATCCCGATTTTCCAAGTGATGACAGCCCGGCTCGACCGTGAGGATGTGCCAGCGACGTTCTGGCGCCAGGTCGAGGCGGACCACCTTGCAATTTACAACGCGATCGCCGCAGGCGACGCGGGCGCGGCAGAGTCTCATATGCGTGCGCACCTCGAACGGATCCGGCCTACGTACATGGAGATCGATCGAGGCGCCAAGGACGGCTCAGGATGTTGAGGTAACACAGCCGCTACAGTTCGGCTGGAATACGTCCTTCTCATTCGTACGTCTGAGCGGCACTTTGTGTCGCTTCAGCGGGCTGCCCGCATGTGCCGATTTCGCCCAGCATGCCGTCATTAGCTCACCGTCGAGAAGGGGCGGACTATGCGCATATTCAGCGAGCGGGTGAAGATACAGCGAACTTCGTTGCTCGCAAGCGTTCTTGTTGTTGCACTGGCGTCGGCGGGTTGCGTTTCCGCGAACTCGCCGAACGGTGCCTCGTCCAGCGCGGAAGCCGACGCGGGTCCGCCCCAGTACGGCGGCGTCTTCCGCTACGCGTCGGTGGGCACGCAGGCGAAGTACGACCCGATCAAGCGAACGGTCATGGACCCTTCGATGAACGCGATCTACGACACCCTGATGCGTTATGACGACAAAGGCATTCCGGCGCCGTACCTGGCCGAAGCGCTCTCGTCGTCCGACGCCAAGACCTGGACGTTGAAGCTTCGTCCCGATGTCAAGTTCCACGATGGCACCAAACTTGACGCGGATGCCGTGGTCTTCAACATCAAACGCCACCAGGATCCGGCCAACGCCTCGGCGGCAGCTTCATATGTCCGCGACATCGAGTCCGCGGTCGTCAACGACCCACTGACCGTGCTGTTCACGCTGAAGATGCCCATCGCATCGTTCCCGAGCACGCTGACAACCGCGGTGGGCGCGATCGCCTCTCCTGCCGCTGTTGCCGCGGCCGGCGCGGATTATGGACGCAAGAGTGCTGTCGGGGTCGGTGCCTTCCGGTTCGCGGAGTGGCAGCCGGACCAGCGACTGGTTCTCAAGCGCAATGCAGATTACTGGCAGAAGGGCCTGCCGTATCTGGACGAGTTCCAAGAGCTGCCCATGAGCGACACCGAAACTCGGCGAGCCGCATTCACTGGAGGCCAACTCGAAGCGGCGTGGCTCGGCGAGCCGCTCGAGATCAACTGGGCCGCTTCGAATCCCGAGATCGCGCGGCTCCACTCGCCGAAGGGTGGAGTGGGTGGCGTTGGCGTGGGCTTTCAGACGAACAGGGCGCCGTTCGACGACCTGCGTCTGCGTAAGGCGGTCGCGATGGCGATCGACTACAACGCGCTGAATCAGACCCAGTTCCAGGGGAAGATGCCCGCGATGATGGGTCCATTCATCGAAGGATCCTTCTGGTATACCGGCACCACCAAGTGGCCGGAGTTCAACGCGGAGGGCGCCCGGGCGCTGGTCAACGAGTACAAGGCGGAGCATGGTGGCCAGCTTTCGTTCACCCTGAGCTGTCATTCGGCGGCGCAGGCGCGACGACTCGCCGAAACCCTGCAGAGCCTCTTCACGCAGGTGGGGATGACGGTGACGCTCGACACGCCGGACGTCGGCAAGTTCGTCAACCAGGTATTTGCCGGCGACTATCAGATCGCCTGCTGGACGAGGAGCGGGTCAGAACCTGACGTGGCCTACTACCCTGCGTTCACCTGCAACGGGCCGAAGACTCAGAACGTGTTCAGCTACTGCAGCGAGGCCGCGGACAAGGCATTGCTGGACGCTCGGTCGACCTTGAACCTCGAAGAGCGTAAGGCCGGCTACGCCAGGTTTGAAGCGGAGCTTGCGAAGGACCTCCCGATGTTGTGGAACTGGGGAGTCGTCTTCTCGGTGATTACCAAGCCGAAGGCTCATGGCTTCAAGGCCGACCTCGGGAACCCCGTCGACTATCAGCCGGCGTACCTGTGGCTCGAGAAGTAGGCGAGTTCGGCCGGGCGCGTCCGACCGACGGCTGACCGCGATGGGAAGCGCTGAGGCGTCCGGTGACGGGCGGCCGGGCGACCGGCCGCCTCCGATCCGATCGCTGTTGCCCAGCCGCGGGCGGCTGCGAAGCCTGCGACACCCGCCGTTCCTCGGGTTCTGGTTGAGCTTCTGTGTGACGCAACTCGGCTTCTGGATGGCCTCTGTCTCGTTGCAGTGGCTTACCGCGCGAATCGCTCACAACGCCTCTCTGGAACTGGGGTTACTGTACTTCTTCAACCTGATCCCGCTGTTCCTCATCGCACCCTGGGCGGGTGTGGTGGCCGACCGGTATCGGCGGGCGAAGGTGGTGGCGTACAGCCAGGCCGCGATCAGCGTGCTGTGTGCGGTTCTGGCCGGCTACCTCGCGGTCTCCGGTGGCGTGGTGCGGTTGCCGTTGATCTACGGCTTCGCCTTCGTCCTCGGAACCCTCCTGGCGATCGGTGCGCCGTCGGCTCAGGCGATCGTGGCGGGTGCGGTGCCGCCGGCTGATCTGGCGAGTGCGGTCGGCTTGCAGTCGGCGAGCCTGAACGTCGCCAGAGTGGTCGGCCCCGTCCTGGCCACCCCACTTCTCGTGGTGTGGGGTGCCGCTCCGGTGTTCGCGGTGTACGCCGCGACCAGTCTGATCGCCGCCACGATCATCCGGCGGCTTCGGTTGGCCCCGCAGCCGTTGCTCAAGGGTGGTGAACGGACGTGGCGCAGCATCCGGCAGGGACTGGCACATGTGCGGGAACGACCGCCCGCGCTCCAAGTGCTGGTCATGGTCGCGGTGACGTCCATGTTCGGGACGACCTACGTCGCGCAGCTGCCCGTGTTCGCCTACGACGTGCTCGGCGGGGGAGACACGGAGTTCACGCTGCTGGTCGGCGCAACCGGATTGGGCGCGGTCGTTGGAGCTCTGGCGGCGAGTTCCGGAAAGACCGTTCCCCGGGTGCGGCAGGTCGCGGTCCAGATGGTCGTCACCTCGGTCGCGGTGGCCGCGATGGCGATCACGACCAGTTTCGTGCTGCTGCTCGCCTTGGCGGTACTCGCGGCCGCGTTGAATTTTTCGATCATGACAAGGCTGAACGTGATTCTTCAGTCGACAGTTGCGGAGGGGAGCCGGGGACGGGTGATGAGCCTGTACGTCGTGGCCTGGGGCGGTCTGGTTCCCGTTGGCGCGCTGCTGCTGGGATTCGTCGCCGGCATCCTCGGGCTGACCGGTGGGCTGGTGGTGTTCGCGCTGACGCTGACCGCGTTCGGCGTGGCGATGCTGCTGCGGCGCCGGACGTCCGGTGCCGCGTTCGGGACGGAGCAGACCCGATGATGCCGACCCGCCAGCGCCGGCCCGTTGGCGTGTCAGCCGCCGGAGACGCTCTCGGCGGCGGCGCGCGCGAGCTTCCCGAACTGGCTCACCCGGCGAGCGGAGATCCGGAAGTCGGGCGTGAGGATGACCAGGACGGCGCTCGGCGTTCCCGAAGCGTCGAGCACGGCGGCGCCGATGCTGGTGACGTCCTGGGCGCTGTGGACCGCATACCCGCGACGTCGTGCGGCGGCGATCAGCTCGGCATCGAGCTCGTCGGCGGGCGCGACGACGGCGGCGCTCGTCGCCCCGGCGGGAAGCGCGGCGAACCAGGCGGCGGCGCTCGCCCCGTGCGGGGGCATGACGTCGCCGATGCGGGCCATGCTCGCGACCGTCGCCGCGCTGCCGGCGACGTCGACGGCGACGAGCCTGCCGCCCTGCGCCGCGACCAGGAGCACGGTCTCGCCGGTGCTGTCACTGAGCGATCGGACAGCCCCGCGCGCCCGCTCGATCGTCTGGGTGAGCGCGGCCGAACGCGCGATCTCGAGGATTTTGCCGCCCAGCAGCCAGCGGGTCGGCCGATCGGCGGTTGGTTGCAGCCAGCCGGCCTCGTGCAGCGTCACCGCGATGCGGTGCACGCCGCTCTTGTCGAGCCCCGTCTCACGCGCGAGCTCGCTGACGCCGACCGGCGCGAGGGCGGCGACAGCTTCGAAGACCTGGCACGCGTTCTGCACCGCCTGGATCCGCTTGACGCTCGACATCCGTGTCCCTTCCTCGTGGGCGAAAACGCCCTTGACCTCGCTAGACACCGTCGTTACACTCAACCAACTGTATCACTCAGTGACACGCTCCATCTTACTGTGAAACACGATAGATGGAGGATCTCGCAGACGCCTCGGGCGCGTAGACCCCAGACGCGGAGGAGTGCTCAATGCGTTCCCGATTGACGAAACTTGCCACGGCGCTCATCACGCTGCTCATCGTTTCGCTCGCGGTGTATTCGTTGCAGGAGCTGCTTCCGGGCGACCCCGCCGTGGCGATCCTGGGCGAGCAGGCGACACCCGAGACGATCGCCGCGGTGCGCGCGGACCTGGCGCTGGACGATCCCTTCCTGGTCCGATACGCGAACTGGCTCGGCGATGCGCTCCGCTTCGACCTGGGGCAGTCCTACCGGACCGGAGCCCCGGTGGTCGAAGAGATCGTCAACAGGCTGCCGATCACCCTGGAGCTGCTGATCCTGGCTCAGCTCGTCGCGCTCGCGCTGGCGATCCCGCTCGGCACGTTCGCCGCGTACCGGGCCCGGAGCCGCTTCGACCGGCTCACCACCGGTGCCGCGTTCGGCCTCGTGTCGGTCCCGGAGTTCGTGCTGGGTGTGCTGCTCATCTACTACCTGGCGCTCGGCCTCGGCCTGGTCCCGCCGACCGGCTGGGTTCCCCTCACCGAGTCGCCGATCCAGAACCTGAGCCACGCGCTGTTGCCGGCCCTGACGATGGCGCTTCCGGTGATGGCCGTGTATCAACGTCTGCTGCGCAGCGACATGACCGCGACGCTGCAGGAGGACTTCATCACCATGGCCCAGTCGAAGGGCCTGTCCACCCCGTACATCCTGTTCCGCCACGCACTGCGGCCGTCGTCGTTCTCGCTCCTCACGCTGGCCGGAATGAACACCGGCCGGCTGATCGGCGGATCGGTCATCGTGGAGGTGCTGTTCGCGGCGCCGGGTATCGGCCAACTGATGGTCCAGTCGATCGTCCAGCGGGACTTCATCATGTTGCAGGGAACGGTCATCTTCGTCGCGGCGGCTTACATCTTGATCAACTCTCTCGTTGATCTGGCCTATGGATTCATCGACCCGCGAGTCCGGTATCAGGGCGCATGAACGAGGGAGCCTCCACAATGACCACCCAGCCCGACGTCTCCAACGTTCCCGCGCCAGGCTCCGCCGAGCCCAAGGCCAAGGAGAACGCCGGCAGTGGCACCCGGCGGGCCCGTCGGCGCGGTTTCGGCGCGCTCTTCTGGTGCAGCGCGGCCTGGCTCGGACTCGTCGTGCTCGGCGCGATTTTCGCGCCGCTGCTGCCGATCGCGGATCCCGTGGCCCAGGACTACCGGTCGGTCGCGGTGGCCCCCGGCAGCCCGGGCCACCCCTTGGGCACGGATGGGCTCGGCCGGGATCTCCTGGCCAGGGCGGTGTTCGGCGCTCGGATCTCGCTGATCATCACGCTCGGCGCGGTGACGATCGGTCTGGTCGTCGGCGGGACGCTCGGCATGCTCGCGGGCTACTTCCGCGGCACCGCGGAGCGGGTGATCGTGGCGGCCACCGACGCCATGATGGCCGTTCCCGCCCTCGTACTCCTGCTGGCGCTGATGGCGACGCTCGGCTCCAGCGTGCAGAACCTGATCGTGGGTCTCGGACTCCTCGGGGTCCCGGCGTTCGTGCGTCTCACGCGGGCGAACACGCTTGTCTACACCAAGCGCGAGTTCATCGTGGCGGCCCGGTCGCTGGGCGCGTCCAACCGGCGGATTCTGGTGCGGGAAATCGTGCCGAACATCCTGCCGGCGGTCGGAGCATACGCGTTCCTGGTGGTCGGGATCCTCATCATCGCCGAGGGTTCGCTGAGTTTCCTCGGGGTCGGCGTCCCACCACCCGCGGCGAGCTGGGGCATGATGATCGCCGAGGGCCGCGATTCGCTGAGGCAGGCGCCGTGGGTCTCGTTCATCCCGAGTGCGTTCATGTTCCTCACGGTGCTGTCGTTCAATCTCATCGGTGATCGGCTCCGCGAGGAGAGTGACGTGCGGGAGACCACGATATGACCACGACTGCGCACATCGGTGGGCGTCGCCCGGTGGAGACCGACGCCGACCCGATACTGGTGATCGACGACTGGAAGACCTGGTTCAGCACGGATTCCGGGGCGGTCCGCGCCGTGGACGGCGTGTCGCTTCGCCTGCAGGCAGGCAGAACGCTCGGCCTGGTCGGCGAGTCCGGATCCGGCAAGACGGTGTTGTCACGCTCGATCCTCGGGCTGTTGCCCGCGCGCAACCGGCTGAATCCGGGTGGCTCGATCTTCTTCGACGAGGTCAGCATCGGCAACCTGCCCAAGCGGAAGATGCGGGACTACTGGGGCAAGGACCTGGCGATGGTCTTCCAGAACCCGATGACCTCGCTCAACCCGGTCGTTACGATCGGCCGGCAGCTCACCGAAGTGCTCAAACTCCATCTGCGGATGAGCCGCTCCGCGGCCCGGGAGCGATCTGTGGAGCTGCTGCGCAGCGTCGGCATCCCCGAGCCGGCTCGGCGCCTCCACGACTACCCGCATCAGCTCTCCGGCGGGATGCGGCAACGGGTCACGATCGCGATCGCGTTGGCGGCCAATCCACGGCTGCTCCTGGCCGACGAGCCGACGACGGCGCTGGATGTCACGGTGCAGGCGCAGATCCTCGACCTCCTGGACAGCCAGCAGGAGGAGCGTCGAATGACGATGATCCTCGTTACGCACGATCTGGGGGTAGTCGCGGGCCGGACCGATCAGATAGCCGTGATGTACGGCGGAAAGATCGTGGAGATCGCGCCGACCAGGGAGCTGTTCCACAACACGCGCATGCCCTATACGCAGGCGTTGATGCTCAGCGTGCCGAGCCTGACCTCCCCGAGCCATTCGCGTCTGTTCACCATCCCCGGCCGGCCACCCGTGCTCACCAACCCGGGTCCGGGCTGCCGGTTCAGTCCCCGGTGCCCGTACGCACAGGAACGCTGCCTGGTGGAGGAACCGCCGCTGGTCGCGGCCGAGCGACCCGATCACGAGTACGCGTGCTGGTATCCGGTCGGCACCAGTCAGGGAGCCGAAGCGCTGGAACGGAACTTTTCCAACGGGGTGACGGCGAGTGGCACCAGCATGTCGTCGATGTCGAAGTTGGAGGCATGATGGCTGGGACGGGCAAGGCGCATCTGCAGGACCAGGACGTTCTGCTGCGCGTCGAGGATCTGGTCGTTGAATACGGCGCGGGCCGCGGGAAGAAGGTCCACGCGGTCTCCGGGATCTCCTTCGATATCGCCCGCGGCGAAACCGTGGGTTTCGTCGGCGAGTCTGGTTGCGGGAAGTCCACGACCGGGCGTGCCGTGCTGCAACTCCCGGCACCGACGTCCGGATCGGTGATCATGAATGGCGTCGACCTCACGACGCTGCCGAAGCAGGCGATGCGCCAGGCGCGGACGCACATGCAGATGATATTCCAGGACCCGCTGTCGGCGCTCAACCCGCGCCGGCGGGTGCGGGACATCGTGCGCGAGCCGCTGTCCATCTGGAGGCGCGGCGAGCGGAATTCGGACGAGCGGGTCGCCGAGCTCCTCGAGCAGGTCGGCCTCGATCCGGCGGTGGTCGGCGGCCGGCGGCCGCATGAGTTCTCCGGCGGGCAGTGCCAGCGCATTGCGATCGCGCGGGCGTTGATTCTGGAGCCGAGCCTGCTGGTGTGCGACGAGCCGGTCTCCGCTCTCGACGTATCGGTGCAGGCGCAGATCCTCAATCTGCTCGAGGACCTGAAGCAGAAGCATCAACTGAGCATGATGTTCATCGCGCACGATGTGGCCGTCGTCAAGAGCATCAGCGACCGGGTCGCCGTGATGTATCTCGGCAAGCTATGCGAGATCGCCCCAGCGGACGCGATCACCACGCGAGCGGCCCATCCGTACACCAAGACACTTCTGGATGCCGTGCCGGTCGCGGACCCGGATGTCGTCGCGCGGCGCAGCCAGACCGCGCTCGCCGAGGCACCGTCGCCCATCGCGCCGCCGAGCGGTTGCCGGTTCCGGACGAGGTGTCCACAGGCTCAGGCGCGGTGCGCGGAGGAGGAACCCGTCTTCCGGAAGGTCGCCGACCGGCATTTCGTCGCGTGCCACTATCCGAACGTGCCGGTGCCGGACACGTCGGCCGCCACCGAGAACGGTGAGGGATCAGGTTGAGGTTCCCCCCGGGCCGGTCAAGACTGTGGCATGGAGTTCTTGTGCTACCACCGTGACCGGCCCGGCTCGGTGGCGCTGCGTGAGGAGTTGCTGGAGGAGCACTGGTCCTACATGGACCGGTACGCGACGGAGATGATCGCCCGCGGCCCGACCCTCGCCGACGACGGTGACACGCCCACCGGCAGCGTGCACATCCTTGATCTGCCCGATCCCGCCGCCGCCCGCGCGTTCGCCTTCGACGAGCCCAACTACCAGGCCGGTGTGTATCGCGATGTGCTGCTGCGCCGGTGGCGCAACATGTTGGGACGCACCATGTGGGAGTTCCCCGGCGGCCGGGCCGGTGGCAACCGGTACCTGGTGCTCGGCCTCGGCACAGGGCAGGCCGCCGGCCTCGCCGTGCCACCCGACTCGGACGAGCTGATCGCGTACGGGCCGCTGCTGTCCGACAATGGCGCTACCTTACTGGGAACCGCGGCGCTGGTGCGGGCGCCGGACCCGGACGCCGCACGCGCCATCCTGCCCCTCGATCGGTACGCCGACATCGAGGTACACAACTGGCGGTTCGGCGGACGCCCGTCATGACCCTGGCCAGTGACAGCGGACAGCCCCAAGGGGCATCGCTGTCACTGGCCGGAGTTCCGTGCTATTCCGGTGTGCTCACCAGCACGGCGGACATGACACAAGGCTCTGAACCCCGGTTGTGCCATGCGTGCCAGGTGCCACGTTGGACGACACAGTCGCCAGGTCCGACCCGGACCTCGCCATCCTCGAGCTCAAGGACCAGCTCCCCGCTGATGATGACGACGAAGTCGATCGTGTCGGTCCGGTGAAACCCGGGTCGGTTGCGGTCGTGCTGCCCGGTGCCGGACATGAGCGGGGCGCGCTCGCGCATTTCGGCCTGGAACGCCGGCCAGTCCATGTCTTTCAACGCGCTCGCGGGGGGAAGCACGATGACCTTCCACGTGATGCCGCCCCGAGGAGGCTCCAGGGACATCGTGTTGGGGGCGTGGTCACCGCCCTCGGCGGCGGAGCTGACGTCGTCCGTGATCCAGACGTCCGTCCAGGCGTATCCTGTGCCTCCGCCCGGTGCGACAACGTTCGGCGGAATGCCGTCCTGGACAACGATCGACGCACCTGCTTCGTTGACGCCCGTAACTACTCGCCGGACCCCTTGCATCGACAGTGTTCCTTTCAGTCAGAGATTCACTGCTCGCGTGATTCCAAACCGCGGGCGATAACCATTCGCAGGATGTCGTTCGTGCCCTCGCCGATCGCCATCAGTGGAGCGTCCCGGTAGAGCCGCTCGACCTCGTACTCCGTGGAGTAGCCGTAGGCTCCATGAATTCGCATGGACTCGAGGGCGGACCGAAGCGCCACCTCCGACGCGAACATCTTCGCCATCCCGGTCTCGGTGTCGGCTCGTTCGCCGCGGTCCAGCCGGTCCGCGGCCCACCAGGTCAGGAGCCGGGCGGCCTGCGTCTCCGTCGCCAGGTCCGCGAGCTTGAGCTGGATCGCCTGGAATGATCCGATCGGCTTACCGAATGCGTGTCGTTGCCTGGCGTAGGCGCGGGCGGCGTCAAGTGCCGCCTGCGCGACCCCGACGCTGCGCGCGGCCACGTTGATGCGGCCGATTTCGAGCGCGGACAGGACCTGCTGCAGCCCGTGCCCTTCCTTCCCGCCCAGGAGGCGGTCCGCTGGGACCCGGGCCTCGTCAAGCACCAGCTCGCAGGTCTCGGGTCCCTTGTAGCCGAGCTTTCCGAGGTCCCGCACGACCTCAAATCCGGGCGTGTCCCCGTCGATCAGCAGCACGCTCATCCCCCGATGCCGAGGGTTCGCCTCGGGGTCGGTCTTGACGAGCACGGGTAGTGGGTCCGCGTGCCGCGCATTGGTGATCCACGATTTACGTCCCGTGACGATGTAGTCGTCGCCGTCCTTGCGGGCCCGCGTGGTGATCCCCTGGAGGTCGGATCCGGCATCCGGTTCGGTGAGTCCGATTCCGGTTCGACGTTCTCCCGTGGCAAGCGCGGGCAGGTATCGATGCTTCTGCTCATCGGTCCCGAACATCGACACCAGGCGGCATCCCACCGAGTGACTGCCGAGGATGCCGGCGATCCCCATCCAGCCTCGTGCGATCTCTTCGAACACCACGGCCAGCGAGACGGAGTCCAGGCCGAGCCCGCCGAACTGGGTGGGAACCGTCATGCCGAACAGCCCCATGTCCTTCATCGTGTCGACGATGTCGTCCGGGTAGCTGCCGGCCTGTTCCATGTCCCGAGCCACCGGACGAATGTCGCGTTCCACGAAGCGTCGTACATTCTCACGGAACTGATTCTGCTCATCGTTCAGCTCAAACATCACTGCCCTCGGGATTTCCGCCGATAACGGCCCGGTGACCGGGACCGGATGGACTGGTGGTCAGGGGCCTGTCGCGAACGTCGGACCTGGCCCGCGGCCGGCCTCTCCGCCAGAGGTGTGTCGTCACCCCCGCCCTCATGCTGCGGTTGACCTTGGCCGAGCGTAAAACATCAGAGGCTTTGCTACAAGCCTCCCACCAGGCCCGGATGCAGCCACTTCGTGCCCGCGCGTGCGCGCATCCTCCCGCGCTCCGGCGCCGGGCTTATGAGCTTCTGCCTGGTGAAACTGGACGTGGGACCCAAGCGCGTGGGCTCCCGGCCGAACACCTCAGACCGATGTTGCTGAGTCGTGATCATGCCTTGACCATTAAAGTCCGACCTTTTACGATCGGCAGCATCGAAGCAGGAGGTACGAGGTGGCGATCAGACCCGGGTGGCAGGGGCGGTTCTTCGAGGACTTCGAGATCGGCGACGTCTACCAGCACCCGTTGGGCCGCACCATCAGCGAGGCCGACAACACGTGGTTCACGTTGCTGACCATGAACACGAACCAGATGCACTTCAACGACGCCTACGCCGCCCGTTCGGAGTTCGGCCGCCCCCTCGTGGTGTCCACGCTCACTCTCGCGGTCGCGGTCGGACAAAGCGTCACGGATCTCACCCAGAACGCCTTCGCGAATCTCGGCTGGAACGACATCCGCTTGACCGCGCCCGTCTTCGCGGGTGACACACTGTGGTCGGAGTCTGTTGTCCTGTCGAAGCGGACGTCGTCGAGCCGGCCGCATGCGGGAGTCGTGTCGGTCGCCACCCGGACCGTCAACCAGGACGGCGTGCAGGTGTGCGCGTTCGAGCGCACGTTCTACGTCTACCGACGTGGCGCCGCGCCGCTGGACGGCGTCCGGCCGCAAACGGACGAGGGGTGGGCCGCCTCATATCAGCGGGGCGCGGAAACGATCGCAGACAACGGGGGTGCGCGGTGAAACCACTCGAGGACGTCCGGATCGTGTCGCTGGAGCAGTACGGTGCGGGCCCGTTCGGCAGCCTGCACCTGGCCGATCTCGGCGCCGAAGTGATCAAGATCGAGGATCCCCGGGTCGGCGGCGATGTCGGGCGATACGTGCCGCCGTATGCCGAGGACGAGCACTCGCTGTTCTTCGAGACGTTCAACCGCGGCAAGAAGAGCATCTCACTGGATCTTGGCACGCCGGAGGGCCGCGCGGTCTTCGAGGATCTCGTGCGGGTCAGCGACGTCGTCTACTCCAACCTGCGCGGCGACGTGCCGGCCAAGATGCGGATTCGGTACGACGATCTCAAGCATCTCAACCCGCGGATCGTGTGCTGCTCGCTCACCGGCTTCGGGATGACCGGGCCGCGTTCCGCCCAGCCGGGCTACGACTACGTCCTGCAGGGCCTCACCGGCTGGATGGACCTCACCGGGGAGCCCGACGGACCACCGACGAAGTCGGGACTGTCCCTAGTGGACTACTCCGGAGGCTTCGTGGCCGCGATGTCACTGCTCGCCGGGCTGCACGCCGCGCGCCGCGACGGGATCGGCATGGACTGCGACGTCAGCCTCTATGACGCCGCCATCGGGCTACTCACCTACCCCGCGACATGGCACCTCACCGCCGGCTTCACGCCGACCCGCACGAGGCATTCCGCGCACCCTTCGCTGGTGCCGTTCCAGGCCTTTCAGGCATCCGACGGCTGGCTCGTCGTCGGTTGCGCCAAGGAGAAGTTCTGGCAGCGGCTCGTCGTCGTCATCGGCCGCCCCGAACTGGCCGCCGACCCCCGCTTCATCGACTTCGCCAGCCGCTGGCAGCACCGTGACCACCTCGTCGCCCTCCTCGACGAGGTGTTCGCCACCCGGACCGTCGCGCAGTGGGTCGAGCTGCTGCAAGCGGCCTCGGTGCCGACCGCGCCGATCCAGAACGTCGCCGAGGCGCTGACCGACCCGCACACTGCGGCACGCGGCCTCGTCGTCGAGACCGAACACCCCGTCCTGGGCCGGGTTCGCAGTGTTGCCTCGCCGGTACGGGTGGGGGACCAGCCCGCGGGCTACCAGCGGGCGCCGCTGCGCGGCGAGCACGGCGAGGCGCTGCTGCGCGGCCTGCTTGGCTACGACGAGGCCCGGATGCGAGAGCTTGACCGCGCCGGCGCGTTCGGTGGCGAGTCACGCACGGGCGACGCCGAGCCGGAGGGTGCCGCCCGATGAACTCCACCCCACCGACCGTTGCGGCACGTCTGGCCGACTGGGCGGTCGGGCTGACCCTCCAGGACGTACCCGCCGGCGCACAGGGTGCGGCCTGCCGGCATCTCCTCGACGGACTGGCCGTCGCGCTCGGTGCGCTCGGCACGGGCGCGGCGGCGCCTGCCCTCGCGGTGGCCGGCGGACTCGGCGGCCCGGCGGAGGCGACCCTCCTGGGCACCGGCCGGCGGCTGGGTGCCCCGGCCGCCGCCTTCGCCACCGGCGCCCTGGTGCACGCCCTCGACTTCGACGACACCCACGCCGAGGGGCTGGTGCACGCCACCGCCGTCACACTGCCGGCGGCGCTGGCGGTTGGCGAACAGGTCGGCGCGACCGGCGCGCAGGTGCTGACCGCGGCCTTGGTGGGCTACGAGGTCACCTGCCGGGTAGCGGCTGCCACGCCCTACGGCTTCCACCAGCGAGGCATCCATGCCACCCAGGCCGCCGGCGTGGTCGGCGCCACGACCGTGGCCGCCCGGCTCATGGGGTTGGACGCCGCGACAACGCTGCATGCCATGGGCATCGCCGGCAGCAGCGCGGGCGGCCTGATGGAGTTTCTGCACACCGGATCCTCCACCAAGCAGCTGCACCCCGGCCTCGCATCGCACGCCGGCATCCTCGCCGCCCGGCTGGCCGCCGCGGGCGCCACCGGGCCGGACTCGGTACTCGACGGCGCGGCCGGACTGTGGGCGGCGCTGTCGGACCGACCCGCCGATCCCGCCCGTGTGCTGCACGAGCTCGGCCAGACCTGGGAAGTCACACGAGTCACCATCAAGCCGTACCCGGCGTGTCAGCTCTCGCACGCGACGCTCGACGCGGCCGCCGCCGTGCTCGACGAACTGCGCGCCGCCGGCGGTACCGCCGAGATCGCGGAGGTCGTCGCGTTCGTCCACCCGGACAGCGCCGCGATCGTCTGCGAACCCGCTGCCGACAAGGTGCATCCGCAAACTCCGTACGGAGCCAAGTTCAGCCTGCCGTGGAGCGTCGCGGCGCTGCTGGTCGACGGCTCTGTCTCGATCGGGACCTACACCGTCGCCTCGGTCCACCGGCCGGCGGTCGCCGAGCTCGCCGCCCGCGTCCGCACGGTGCTCGCACCGTCCCGCGCGGTGGCCGCGGATGCCGCTGGCCGCGTCGTGGTACGCCTGCGCGACGGGCGCGAGCTCACCGGCGAGGTGGCCAGCAGCCGTGGCGGGCCCCACGCACCGCTGGACGACCAGGCCATGCTGGCCAAGCTGCTGAGTCTGACGGGCGACTCACCGGCCGCGAGGCAAATGGCCGCGACCGTGCACGCGCTCGCCGACCTGCCCGACCTGACCGGGCTGCTGGACGTGGTCGCCCGCGCCGCGCGGACCCCGATCCGCACGCAGCCGGGGCCGGGGGAGTAGCGGATGACCACCCCGTCGACCGCCGAACCGCGCTCGTATCTCTATGTGCCGGGCGACCAGCCGCGGATGCTGGCCAGGGCGCTGGACCGGGGCGCGGACGCGGTCATCGTCGATCTGGAGGATGCGGTCGTCCCGGCCGCGAAGGTCGCGGCTCGCGCGGCCGTCGCCGGGTGGCTCCGATCGCGTCCCCCGCGCCCGGATGTCGAGGTGTGGGTACGGCTCAATTCCGGCGCGGCCGGTCTCGAGGACGCCGCGGCTGTCGTCTGGCCAGGTCTGGCCGGCGTCATGCCCGCCAAGACGCAGTCGGTCGCGGACCTCGTCGCGCTGGACGCCGCGCTGCGCGATGCCGAGGCCGGCGCAGGGCTGCCGACCGGCCGGGTGGCCGTGATCCCGATCCTGGAATCGGCCGCGGCGATCCTGCGCGCGTCGGGCGTGGCCGGAGCACCGCGGGTTCAGCGGCTGCAGGTCGGTGAGGCCGACCTTCGGGCCGACATCGGGCTGCCGGCCGGCGACGGCGAGCCGGAGCTGCTGCACGTGCGCAGCCACGTCGTGCTGGTCAGCGCCGCATGCCGGTTGGCGCCGCCCATCGGGCCGGTCTCGACCGATTTCCGCGACCTGGCCGGTCTGCGCACGTCGACGCTGGCGCTGGCGCGGCTCGGCTTCGCCAGCCGGGCATGTATCCATCCCGCTCAGGTCGCCGTGGTCAACGACGTGTTCACGCCGGCACCGGACGAGATCGACCGGGCCGGTGCGCTGGTGGCGCGATTCGAGCAGGCGGCGGCCGCGGGCGACGGGGTTCTGCTCGACGACGCCGGCCGGATGGTGGACGAGGCGGTGGTCAGGCAGGCTCGCCGGCTGCTCGCGCGGCTACGGTGAACAACGACTCCGTGACAGCGGCAATCCTCAGGCCGGCTGTGTTCCGTGGTCGAGAGCGTGGTCGACGCGGCCACAACGGTGCGGGTCCTGTCAGCGGGCGAAGGCGAATCGCCGGTCCGGGCGGGTGCCGTCGAGGGCGAGGTCGGCGAGGACCCGTCCGATGGCGGGCACGAACTTGAATCCGTGGCCGGAGAAGCCTGTCGCCACGACCACGGGGCCGTGCCGGTCCAGGACGAAGTTCTCGTCGGGCGTGGTGGTGTACGTGCAGCTGATCGGGGCGAAGTCATCGGGGTCGACGCCGGGCAGCCATCGGCGTGTGTACTCGCGCAGTGCGGCCAGCTGGGCGGGCTCGGGTGTGAAGTCGCGGCGGTCCGGGTCGACCTCGGGGCCCACGCCGTGGAAGCCGACCTTGATGCCCTCGCCCGGGGTGGCCAGGCCATAGATGCCGCCGTAGAACGCGCGGGCCTCCGCCGATCCGTCGGCGAACCGGTGACCGAAGCTCGGCCAGCTCTCCTCGGCCTCGCGGGCGGCGAAATGGGCGGGTTGCTCCTGGGTGACCCGCAGCGGTGGCAGCGGGGCGAGCCCGCCCAGCAACTTGCTCGCCCAGGCGTTGACCGCCGCCACGACCCGGCGCGCGCGATAGCTGCCGCTGTCGGTGTGGACGAGGACCGTGTCGTCGCCGAGCACCTCGATCGCGGTCACCGGCGTCGAGTGCCGCACGGTCGCGCCCGAGTCCGCCGCGGCGGCCTGCAGCGCGGCGACCGCCCGGTCGGCGTGGACGCGCCCGCTGTCCGGGTAGAACAGCGCCGGCGTGGTGAACCGGATGCCCGGCCAGCGTTCGGTGGCCTCCTGCGGCGTGAGCCAGCGGTGGGGCACGCCTGCGGCGGCGAGCCCGTCGGCCAGATCGTGCAGGAAGGGGTGATCGCCGTGGTCGACGCCGCCGGTGATCGTGAGCAGCCCTGTGCCGGTGACGTCCTCGAGCTCCCGCCACAGCCGCTGGGCCTCCCGCGCGAGGCCGATGTGCACGGGATCGGGATACGACAGCCGGAAGATCCGGGATGCGCCGTGCGAGGCCCCGTTGGTGTGCCCGGCGGCGAACCGCTCGAGCAGCACCACGCCGACGCCCCGGCGGGCCAGCTGCCACGCCGCCGCCGAACCCATCGCCCCGCCGCCCACGACCACCACGTCGACGTTGTCCGCCGTACCTGCTGTGCCTGTCATCGCCTCAGCCCAGGATTCGTGCGGCCCCGAAGCCGCTGGTCTGGGCAACGATAGAGGCCCGCCTGGTGAATGTCTACTAATCCCATAGGGTTGGATCGAAGCGGGTCACAGCAGTCGCTCGGCGATGGCATCGACGATCTCCGGGTCCTCGGTGAGGACCGGGTCGCCCGGGCGTGGGTCGTGGAAGACGACGTCGGTGAAGCCGAGCCGCTCGTACCGCCCGACGAAGTCCTCGAACGCGTCGACGCTCGCGAGGGGCCGCTCCTCGGTGCTGCCGACGAGGAAGTAGCGGTCCAGTGATGCCGGGTCGCGGCCGAGGGCGGCGCACCGCTCGTCGAGGATCGCGGCCTGGTTGCGGACCGCCGCCTCCGTCGCGGCGGCCGACTGGTCGGTGGCGTTCGGGTCTCCGTAGGTGATCCACGCGTCGCCGATGCGGGCCGCCAGGGACAGCGCCTTGGGGCCGGCGGCGGCGACGGCCAGCGGCAGGCGCGGCCGCTGGACGCAGCCGGGGATCATCCGGGCCTCGTCGACGGTGTAGTACGTGCCGCGGTGGTTGTAGGCCGGTTCGCGCAACAGGCCGTCGAGAACCTCGACGAACTCGGTGAATCGCTCGGACCGCTCCCGCGGCGTCGGGGCCGGGCCGCCGAGGACCGTGGCGTCGAAGCCGGTGCCGCCGGCCCCGACGCCGAGCGTGAGGCGCCCCCCGCAGATGTGGTCGAGGGTCATCGCGTCCTTGGCGAGGGTGGCCGGATGGCGGAAGTTGGGGGAGGTGACCATCGTGCCGAGCCGGACTCGGGAGGTCGCCGCCGCGAGCCCGGTCAGCCACGGGATGCTGGCATGCCACGGCAGGTCGCGGTATCGCCGCCAGGAGAGATGGTCATACGTCCACAGGTGCGCGTATCCGAGCGCCTCCAGGTGTCGCGCCCGCGCGACGCTCTGCGGCCAGGGGTCGGCGGGGAGCAGCAGGACACCGATGCGCACCGCACGATCCTATGCGGTGCGACCTGGACGCCGGTGATCCGTGCCGCCGTTCCGCGATGTGGGACGATGCCATCACATTGATGTTCTTAATCCTACTATATAGATAGAGAAAACAGTCTTTTGGGGGTGGCCGTGGATCGTCGTCAACTCTTGTCCGGCATCGGGGCGAGCGGCCTGGCCGCGCTGCTCAGCGCGTGTGGGGTGGGCGAAGAAGCGGAGGGCGGAACGGAGGGGTCGGCGTCGGGCGGGCCGCCGAAGCGGGGCGGGACGCTGCGCGCCGGTTCGCCGCCACCACCGACCGCGGTCGATCCGGTGACGATGTACGACGGGACGGCGATCGCGATCGTACAGCTGGTCGCGGAGTACCTCATCTGGCTCGACAAGGACTTCAAGCTCGTCCCGCGGCTCGCGGAGTCGTGGCAGTCCGCCGACGGCGGGAAGCGCTGGACGTTCAAGCTGCGGCCGGGCGTGACGTTCTCCGACGGCACCCCGGTCGACGCCGAGACGGTGAAGGCCTCCTTCGACCGGCTCCTGGACCCGGGGAGCAAGTCCGCGGCCCTCTCGGCGTTCGCCACCGTGCTCAAAGCCGGCGGCGTCAGCACCCCGGCCCCGGATGTCGTCGAGTTCGCCCTCGAGCGGCCCTTCTCCGACTTCCCCTACCTCGTCTCGGCCGGCAACTACAACGCCGTCATCCTCAAGCGCGACTACGCCGGCGACTTCACCAAGGCCGGGATCGGCACCGGGCCGTTCGTGCTCAAGTCGTACAACGCCTCGACGGGCGCCGCCCTGGTCCGCAACGAGCGCTACTGGGACCCGGGCCGGCCCTACCTCGACGGCGTCGAGATCAAGTTCTACGCCGACGACCAAGCCGACTTGCTCGCGTTGCAGGGCGGTGACATCGACGTACAACTCCTGAGCCGTGCCGCGCTCGCCCAGCCGCTCGCCGCCACCGGCGCCATCGACCTCGACACGGTCAACGGCACCGGCGTCACCGTGTTGACGCTGCGCACCGACCTGGCTCCCTTCGACCGCAAGGAGGTGCGCCAGGCGATCGCCTACGCCCTGGGCCGCCCCGCCATCCTGCAGTCGATCGGCAGCGGCGTCGGCGACCTCGGCAACGACCACCTGCTGGCGCCGCTGTTCCCGGCCGCACCCACCGACCTGCCGCAGCGTGCGCTGGACAAGGCCAAGGTCGCCGAGCTGCTCAAGGCCGCGGACGCGACCGGCCTGCGCTTCACGCTCACCTTCGAGGCGCCCGACAAGGACTACGCGGTCACCATCCAGAACCAGCTCAAGCAGGCCGGCATCACCGTCGAGCTGGACCAGCGCTCCTCCAAGGACTTCTACGGCGGCGACCAGACCAAGGACACGCCGTGGCTGTTCACCCCGGCCAACCTGGTCGCCTGGGCCGGCCGTGCCGTGCCGAGCCAGCTCATCATCCCGATGGTGAAGTCCGGCGGCACATGGAACGGCTCCAAGTACGCCAACCCGGCCCTCGACGCCGCCGCGGACGCCTACGACACCGCGACCACCGACGCCGCGCGCAAGGCGGCCGCTGCGACCGTGGCGAAGATCCTGCACGAGGACGTGCCGCTGGTCATCACCTACTGGTCCGGTGCGGTCCGGGCGTACCAGGGCAAGAAGTTCCGCGGCGTGCAGGCGCATCCCGCGCAGTACGTCGACTTCGGCTCGGTGTCGAAGGTGTGAGCCGATGCGGACCTTCCTGCTGCGCCGCCTCGCCGCCGTGCCACTGACCCTGGCCGGGGTCTCGATCCTCGTCTTCCTCGCCACCGACGTGCTGCCCGGCGACGTGGGCCGCACCGTGCTCGGCCGGGAGGCGAGCGCGGAGGCCGTCGCGCTGTACAACCGGCGGCTCGGCCTCGACGACCCGGTATGGCTGCGCTACGGCCGGTGGCTGGGGCACTTCCTCACCGGCGACTGGGGCACCTCCTACACGTTGCGGGAGCCCGTCGCCGCGCTCGTGCGCGACCGGCTCGTCGCCTCGCTCACGCTCGCCCTGTTCGCCTTCGTGCTGCTCGTCCCGGTCGCGCTGGGCGCCGGCCTCGTGGCCGGGGCGCGCCACGACACCTGGCTCGACCGCGTCATCAGCGCCACTGGTCTCGCGCTGGGCGCCACTCCCGAGTTCGTCACCGGCGTGGTGCTGCTGGTCGTCTTCTCCGTGCGGCTGCGCTGGTTCCCGGTCTCGGCCCAGGCGGGCCCCGGCGACGGACCGCTCGCGGTGCTCGGCCACCTCTTCCTGCCCGCGTTGTCGCTGGTGCTGCTGTGCACCGGATACGTGGCCCGGCACGTGCGGGCGAGCACCATCGCCGTCGTCGACGGCGGCTATGTCCGGGCCGCCAGGCTGCGCGGGATGCCCCCGGCCCGCGTCCTCTCCCGCCATGTGCTGCGCAACGCGACCGTTCCGGCCACCAGCGCGCTCGGCGTACAGCTGCAGTTCCTCCTCGGCGGGCTCGTCGTGGTCGAGCTGCTGTTCAACTACCCCGGGCTCGGCGCGCTGTTGCTGCAGTCGGCCGTCGACCGGGACGTGCCCACGCTGCAGGCCGCCGCGATGGTGCTCGGCCTGGCCTACCTGACGGTGACACTGCTGGCCGACATCGCCTATCGTCTCCTCGACCCGCGGGTGCGCCTGGCGGTGACGGCGTGAAGAGCCCTGTGTCAAGCCCTGTGTCAAGCGTCCGGCCGCACGCCGCGCCGCGGAGCCGGGCAGGTCTTGTGCCGGTCGCGGTGATCCTGCTGTGGGCCGTGGTCGCCGCGCTGTGGCCGCACCTGGCGCCGCACGACCCCGCCCTGCAGGACCCCACGCTGCGTTTCCGGCCGCCCGGCCCCGGGCACTGGCTGGGCACCGACCAGTTCGGCCGGGACGTGCTGTCGCGGGTCCTCGCCGGCGCCCGGCCGGTGCTCGTCGTGGCGCCGCCGGCCACCGCGCTCGGCGTGCTGGCCGGGACGGCCGTGGGGCTCATCAGCGGCACCGTGCGAGGCTGGTTCGACGACATCGTCATGCGGGTCCTCGACGCGGTCATGGTGTTCCCGACGGTGATCGCCGCGGTGCTGTTCATCGCCCTGCTCGGCCGCTCGCCGCTGGTGGTCGTCCTCGTCGTCGGGGCGGCGTTCGTGCCGATCGTCGCCCGGTCGGTGCGCGCCGCCACCCTGGTCGAGCGGGAGAAGCCGTACGTCGACGCGGCCCGGTTGCGCGGCGAGCCGTTGCCGTCGCTACTGGTCCGCGAGATCCTGCCCAACATCCGGGCCACGGTGCTGGTCGAGGCGACCACCCGGCTCGGTGACGCGGTCTTCGCCGCCGCGACCCTGTCGTTCCTGGGCCTCGGGCAGCCACCGGGCTCGCCCGAGTGGGGCGCCGCGGTGTCCGACAACCGCGTCTGGCTCCAGGTGGCGCCGTGGACCGTCCTCGCGCCGGCGCTGGCCATCGCCTCGCTCGTGGTGGCGGTCGCGCTGCTCAGCGACGCGCTGCGGCACCGGCTGGAGGCGCGGTGACCGCCGGGCTGCGGGTCGAGGCGCTGTCCGCCGCCTACGGTTCGGCGACGGTACTGCACGAGGTCTCCTTCGCCGTCACACCGGGCGAGACGTTCGGGGTCGTCGGCGAGTCCGGCTGCGGCAAGTCGACCCTCGGATACCTGCTCGGCGG
The DNA here is from genome assembly GCF_040300025.1 of Dactylosporangium sp. NPDC000555. NCBI lineage: Bacteria > Bacillati > Actinomycetota > Actinomycetes > Micromonosporales > Micromonosporaceae > Dactylosporangium > Dactylosporangium sp. NPDC000555. The sequence goes on from NZ_JBEPDB010000039.1 coordinate 73,398, forward strand.
GCACCTGCAGCCCGGCGGGCGGCACACCGGCGGCCGGGTCACGGTGGACGGCACCGACATCCTCGCGCTCGACCCGGCTGGGCTGCGGCGATGGCGCCGCACCGGCATCGCCTTCGTGCACCAGGACGCGGCTGGCGCCCTCGACCCGACGATGCGGGTCGGCGCACAGCTCGGCGAGGTGCTGCGGCTGCGCGGACTGGAC